>NZ_JBFAHJ010000019.1:0-213105 GCF_040654115.1 Nonomuraea sp. NPDC050786 | reverse complement strand
CCGGTACGCCGCGCGCGTGCGGGCGCTCGCGTCCGACGATCTCGTCGAGTGGGTGCATCGCGAGCCGATCGACTGAGATCCCCGTCCGGCGGTATCCCCGCACTACCCAAAGCTGATCGTCAGCGCCGCCCGCCGCGGCGATCACTACCCGTGACCGCGCCTACCCCCGTCCAGGGCGCGGCCTGCCGGATACGGTGCCCGGGTGAAGGTACGCGTCACGGGCGTCGTCATCGAGGACAACCGGATTCTGCTCCTGGACCAGGACACCGACACCGGCCGCTCCTGGTCGCTGCCCGGCGGAAAGGTCGAGCCGGGCGAGCCCATCGGCGACGCCCTGATGCGGGAGATGCGCGAGGAGACCGGCATCGACGTGGAGGTCGGCCGGCTTCTGTACGTGTGCGACCACCTGCCCGGTGGCGGTACCCACGTCGTGCACCTGACGTTCGAGGCCACCCGGGTCGGCGGCAGTGTGGGCGCGGTCGCCGAGGGCGCCGACACGGCGCCGATCCGCGGCGTGCGGTTCGTGCCACTGGCCAATCTGCCGTCGATCGGCTTCTCCTCGCGTTTCGTCGAGCTGGCGCAGGCCGGCTGGCCCGGCGCCGGCTCCTACATGGGCGCCAAGTCCAACATCGGCCTGTGACCGTGTGAACGCGGTGACCACGTGGCCGTTCAGCACGCTCAAGGGCAGGCTGCGCTCAACCAGGCCGTTCATCCGTGCGTTCAGTACCCCGGCCACCAGGTCGGCCGGCATCCGATGGTCCGGATCGTCGGCGATGAAGCGGATGCCGACGCCACGGCCCCGGTCAGCCACCTGCTCACGGGCCCGTCGGCCTGATCCGGGCCGTCGGCGCACCACACCTGCACGTTGCCGAGCAGGTGGTGGATGGCGCCGGCCGGTACGTCGTCCCGAACAACGTCCACGGTGTCGCCGCCGCGTAGTCGGCGTTGGTGGCCTCCATGCCGTCCATCAGGCGGGCCATCTCTGACAGCCGCAGCAGGTGGGCGCCATGGCGGGCCGCGAACGAGGCGGCGCCAATCCAGGTCACCCAGTACACCGGATGGGGCTCGAAACCTGGGCGGACCGTCCACCGGTCGCTAACAGGATCGCGGTGGAGGCGGAGATCCCTCTGGCTGCGGACATCGCGGCATGAGCTGCTCTACCGTGCAAGCTCTCGCTGGCTGTCTCTATCCGGCGACCGGCTCAGCGAGTGGAGTGAAGAGCTCGCCGAGCCGAGCCACCGCCGTTGGGATGATCCAGTAATAGACCCACGTGCCCCGTCGCTCGCTGTCGATCAGGCCCGCTGTGCGCAGCACCTTGAGGTGATGGCTGATCGTCGGTGCGGTCAGATCGAAGGCGGCAGTGAGGTCGCACACGCAGACCTCGCCCCCAGGGTGCGAGCCGATCATCGACAGCAGACGCAGCCGTACGGGATCGGCGACCGCCTTCAGCAACACGACCAGCTCGGCGGCGTCGGCCTCCGACAGCGGAGCGCGAGCAATGGGCGCACAGCACTCCTGGTTGAGTTGGTTGTCCCCGAGACTCACGGCGATACTCCCCGATCCGGTCGTTGCTGCCCCGCTGCATAGTTCGACGGTCGTCTAAATGGTAGGTGGCGACGGCTGAACAACGCGAATGCTCTGAAATGCCTTGCCTTGGTGGTCAGCCGCAGCAGCTGCCTGACGTGGAGACGGTCGCCAGCGGCAGCTCGGTGCCCAGCAGGCCGCCGCTGATCCCGGGGGCCAGTCCCACGCGCTGCTCCTGGGCCTCGGCCAGGGACGAGGAGCATACTCCGGTCTCGGGCAGCTCCAACTGGACCTGGCGGGCGGCGTCCCAGTCACCGGCCAGTGCCGCGACCACCGAACGGACCTGCTCATAGCCGGTGGCCATGAGGAAGGTCGGAGCGCGGCCGTAGCTCTTGACGCCGACGGCGTAGTAGCCGGGCTCGGGGTGAGCGAGCTCGTCGACGCCGTGGGCGGGCACGGTTCCGCAGGAGTGGGCGTTGGGGTCGATCAGCGGGGCCAGCGCGCGGGTGGAGCCCAGGATCGGGTCCAGGTCCAGGCGGAGCTCGCCGGCGATGGAGTGGTCCGGGCGGTAGCCGGTCGCGGCCACGACCCGATCCACGATGACGGTCTTTTCGTGGCCGGACGGATCCTTGCTGACCACCTCGATCCCATCGCCAGTCTGGTGCAGGCGGTGGGTGAAGAAGCCGGTCACCATGTGGATGCGGCCTGACTCGATGTGGGCGCGCAGCCGGGTGCCGAGCGCGCCACGAGCGGGCAGCGCGTCGGCCTCGCCGCCGCCATAGGTGCGGCTGGGGTTGCCGGCCCGGATCGCCCAGGTGATCGGCGTGTTCTCCAACTGGGCCAGCGCCAGCAGGGTGGTGGCGGCCGAATGGCCCGCGCCGACGACCAGGACACGCTTGCCTTCGTACCTGTCGCGGTCGGTGCCGAGCACATCCGGCAGCGCGTGGTCGACCTCGATCCGGGATTCGCCGTGGGCGGGCAGTCCGCTGGCGCCGAGCACGTTGGGAGTGGTGGAGGTGCCGGAGGCGTCGATGATCGCGCGGGCCTGGAGTTCCTCGCCGCTTTCGAGACGGATGAGGAACGGCGCCTCATTACGGCCGGCGGTGCGGACCCGGTCGTAGCCGTGTCGGCTGATCGCCGTGACCTTCGCGTTCAGCCGTACCTTGTCGCCGAACAGCTTGGCCAGCGGGGCGAGGTAGTCGTCGACGAGCTCGGCGCCGGTGGGCAGCCAGCCGGGGTCGGGGGCGCTCCAGCCGTCGCCCTCCAGGAGACGGCGTGCGGCGGCGTCGATGTTGTACTTCCACGGGCTGAACACCCGCACGTGCCCCCACTTGGCGACCGATGCGGCGACCTGGTCACCGGCTTCCAGGATGAGGAAGTCCAGGCCGCGCTCGGCCAGGTGGGCGGCGGCGGCCAGTCCGACAGGGCCCGCGCCGATCACGACCACGGGCAGGGCGCCGGTCTGCTCGGCCCCGGTGAACTGCTCGATCTCGATCGCGGTGGTGCCGCAGCATCCATCACTCATGAGTGTTCTCCCAGATGAGATGGGACTCCAGGGGCGAGCAGCAGAGGCGAAGCGCGCCGCCATCCCCTTGAATAGAAGTTGGTCTAAGCAATCGACAGTATGCCGCATTGATTAGATATATGCCAAATTAGAAGCTTGTCGAAACAGGCAAGGTTTTGGCGAGAGTCAGCTGGCGCAGGAGGGAGCGGGCATCGGCGCCGACGCCGCGCAGGCTGTTGGAGGCCGGGGTGCGCTGTCACTCCAGCCCGAGATTGCCGAGACCGCGGCGTGCTCGAGAGCCCGCCCGCCTGATGGTGCGACCGTTGCTGGTCAGCGCTCCCAATGGTGCGAGGTAGTCAAGGATGGGGCGGTAGCCGGTGGCCAACAGCACCACTTCCACGAGCCCACGACGGCCGTCGATCCACTCCACCTTGCTGCCGTCCAGGCGAGCAAACATGATGTTGAGACCTCTGCGAGGTCCTTGACGGTGCCCAGTATCAGCGCCTGGTCGTTATCCCGGATCGCTTTCTCCAGCCGGACTCGATAGCTCTCGATCGATGCCCACGCGGCCTCCTCGAGACCGTCGGGGCGGGGGAGCGCTAGATCCATAGGACCACTCTGGCGTGTTGCTACGGCTCATCGACCGAACGGCGGGGACCCGGATACGCCGAGAACCAGTCAACCCGTAGAACCGCGAATCAACTTGAACACGGCAGTGCACGGTCACGAGGTTCAGCGCGACGGTCAAATGACGGTCAAACGATCAAGAGGCCAGATCCGCAACCTCGGGATCTAGCCTCTGAGCTGGTGAAACTGGGTGGGGCTACCAGGACTTGAACCTGGGACCTCTTCCTTATCAGGGAAGCGCTCTAACCGACTGAGCTATAGCCCCGCGCACACCGAACGTTATCGCATCCGCAGGAAGGAGGCGAACCGGTTGTTCGGACGAGGAAAAGCTTACCGCCTCCGGAGTGCTGCTCGCGCCGTTCCCGTGCTCGGTCCCGGCGCGAGCAGCCCCGCCTACTCGGCCTCGCTGAAGGTGACCTCGACGCCTCCGACCAGGTCAGAGGCGATGTTGTAGATGACCGCCCCCAACGTCGAAAGCGCCGTGATCAGTACGACGTTCACAGCCCCGATCAATGCCGTGTAGCCAAGGATCCGCACAGGCTCGAACCACGAGGCGATGTTGATGGGGATCGAGTTCTGTCCCTGCTCGCCCTGGCCGAGCTGGTTGACCAGGTCGACCAGCGAGTCGAACACGCCCAGGGCCGACAGCACGCCGTACAGGACGGCCACCGCCACGAACAGCACCACGAAGCAGACCAGGGAGACCACGAAGCTGAACTTCATGGCCGACCACGGCTCGACGCGGCGCAGGACCAGGTGGGCCTTGCGGGGGAGGCGGGCCCCCGAGGCGCTGGACGACTTCTTCTTGCCGGTCAGTTCGACCGCAGGCGGTGCCTCCGTGGCCAGCGACGGACGCAGGCGGACCGTCTCGTTGCCACCCTCCGCAGGGGGCGCGGACGCGGGAGCCGACGACCGCGCGTCCTCCTTGGCCGGACCGGCCGGACCGGCCGGACCTGGCTTGCCCGGCGCAGGCGGCGCGGACGGCCCGGACTGTGCAGGCTGCGAGGACGGCGCAGACTGCGCGGGCTTCGTGTCCTTGCTGTCGTCGACCGCGCCGAATGTCTCGGATTGGTTGGGCTTCTTCGGTTGCTGTCCGTTACCCGAAGCCGCCTTTGTCCTGGCGGGGCCACCCTGGGCGCTCATGGACTACTCTCCTCCCCCGTTTTCCTCAATTTCCACCGAAGTCTCCATCGACTCCGCGTTCCGGGCGAGGGCCACCACGCTGTCGCCTTCAGCGAGATTCATCAATCGCACTCCCATGGTCTGGCGGCCGGACTGCTTGATCTCGCCGGCACTCGTCCGGATCACCCCGCCGGCGGACGTGATCGCGAAGACCTCGTCCTCTGGGTTGACCATGACGGCTCCGACCAGCTTGCCACGGGAAGACACGATTTTCGCAGTAAGCACTCCCCTACCGCCACGTCCTTGAACTGGATACTGCTCCACTGGCGTCCGTTTTGCGTACCCACCCTCCGTGGCGATAAGCACATCTTGACCATCGGCCATCCGATTCATGGCGAGAAGTTCGTCACCCTCGAGGAACCTCATGCCGATGACACCGCTGGTCGCGCGGCCCATGGGCCGCAGCGCCTCGTCGGAGGCGGTGAACCTGATCGACTGGGCGCCCTTGGAGACCAGCAGCAGGTCGTCGTTCTCGGAGACCAGGCGGGCTCCGATGACCTCGTCGTCCTCCCGCAGGTTGATCGCGATCAGACCGCCGGTCCTGGGGGAGTCGTACTCGGACAGGCGCGTCTTCTTGACCAGCCCACTGCGGGTGGCCAGGACGAGGTAGGGGGCGACGTCGTAGTCGCGTAGGTCGAGAACCTCCATGACTGTTTCGTCGGGCTGCATCGCCAGAAGGTTCGCGAGATGCATGCCACGCGCGTCGCGCCCGGCGTCCGGCAGCTCGTACGCCTTGACCCGGTACACCCGGCCCTTGTTCGTGAAGAACAGCAGCCAGTGGTGGGTCGTGGTGACGAAGAAGTGGTCGACGATGTCGTCCTGGCGGAGCTGTGCACCGCGTACGCCCTTGCCGCCGCGCTTCTGCGCCCGGTAGAGGTCGGTACGGGTGCGCTTGGCGTAGCCGCCCCGGGTGATCGTGACGACGATCTCGTCCTCGGCGATGAGGTCCTCGATCGACATGTCGCCGTCGTAGGCGATGATCTCGGTCTTCCTGTCGTCGCCGTAGCGGCCGACGATCTCGCCGAGCTCCTCGCCGATGATCTCGCGCTGCCGGGCCTCGCTGGCCAGGATCGCGTTGTACTCGGCGATCTGCGTCATCAGGGCGTCGTACTCGTCCTGGATGGACTGCCGCTCCAGGGCGGCCAGCTTGCGCAGCTGCATGTCGAGGATGGCCTGCGCCTGCACCTCGTCGATCTCCAGGAGCGCCATGAGGCCCTGCTGGGCGTGCGAGGCGGACTCGGAGGCCCGGATGAGGGCGATGACGTCGTCGAGCCGCTCCAGGGCCTTCAGCAGCGCACGCAGGATGTGGGCGCGCTCCTCGGCCTTGCGCAGGAGGTAGCGGGTCCTGCGGACGATGACCTCGATCTGGTGCGCCACGTAGTGCCGGATGAACTGGTCGAGCCGGAGCGTACGCGGCACCCCGTCGACCAGCGCCAGCATGTTGGCGCCGAACGTGTCCTGCAGCTGGGTGTGCTTGTACAGGTTGTTGAGCACGACCTTGGCGACCGCGTCGCGCTTGAGCACGATCACCAGGCGCTGCCCGACCCGCGAGGAGCTCTCGTCGCGTACGTCGGCGATGCCGGCCAGCTTGCCCTCACGCACCAGCTCGGCGATCTTGAGGGCGAGGTTGTCGGGATTGACCTGGTACGGCAGCTCCGTGACGACGAGCGCCTGCCGCCCCTTGTCCTCCTCGACCTCGACCACGGCGCGCATGGTGATCGAGCCGCGCCCGGTGCGGTAGGCGTCCTCGATGCCCCGCCGGCCGACGATCAGCGCCTTGGTGGGGAAGTCGGGACCCTTGACCAGCCTGATCGCCGCTTCGAGCAGCTCTTCCTCGCTGGCCTCCGGGTTCTCCAGCGCCCACTTGACCGCCGCCGCGACCTCGCGCAGGTTGTGCGGCGGGATGTTGGTGGCCATGCCGACGGCGATGCCGCCCGAGCCGTTGACCAGCAACTGCGGGAAGCGCGCCGGCAGGACGTCGGGCTCCTGCGACTTGCCGTCGTAGTTGGGGCGGAAGTCGACGGTGTCCTTGTCGATGTCGCGCAGCAGCTCCATGGCGATGGGCGCGAGCTTGCACTCGGTGTAGCGCATCGCCGCCGCCGGGTCGTTGCCGGGCGAGCCGAAGTTGCCCTGCCCGTCGACCAGCGGGTAACGCATCGACCAGTCCTGCGCCAGGCGTACCAGCGCGTCGTAGATCGAGGTGTCGCCGTGGGGATGGTAGGTGCCCATCACGTCACCGACGACGCGGGCGCACTTGAAGTAGCCGCGGTCGGGACGGTAGCCACCGTCGTACATCGCGTAAAGCACCCGCCGGTGCACCGGCTTGAGACCGTCGCGGACGTCCGGCAGCGCCCTGGACACGATGACCGACATCGCGTAGTCCATGTAGCTGCGCTGCATCTCGGACTGGATGTCCACCGGCTCGATGCGTTCAGCCGGGGGAGTGGTGTTCACGTCCGTCACAGGTAAATGTCCTTAAACGTCGAGGAAGCGCACGTCGCGGGCGTTGCGGATGATGAACTCGCGCCTGGCTTCCACGTCCTCGCCCATGAGCACACTGAACAGGTCGTCGGCCTGCGCCGCGTCGTCGAGTGTGACCAGTCTCAGCAGCCGGGTCTCCGGGTTCATCGTGGTCTCCCAGAGCTGGCTCGCGTTCATCTCGCCGAGGCCCTTGAAGCGCTGCACGTTGTCGCGCGGCCGGGGGTCGGCCTTTCCGTTGGCGATGCCCTCGGCGATGACCGCGTCGCGCTCGCTGTCGGAGTAGGCGTACGAGGCGTCCTCGCCCTTGCGGTCCCACTTGATCTTGTAGAGCGGCGGGCACGACAGGTAGACGTGACCGGCCTCGATCAGCGGCCTCATGAACCTGAACAGCAGCGTCAGCAGCAGCGTGTTGATGTGCTGGCCGTCGACGTCGGCGTCGGCCATCAGGATGACCTTGTGGTAGCGCAGCTTGGCGATGTCGAACTCGTCGTGCACGCCGGTGCCCAGGGCGGTGATCAGCGCCTGGACCTCGTTGTTCTTCAGGACCTTGTCGATCCGCGCCTTCTCGACGTTGAGGATCTTGCCGCGGATGGGCAGGATCGCCTGGAAGCGCGAGTCGCGGCCGCCCTTGGCCGAGCCGCCGGCCGAGTCGCCCTCGACGATGAAGAGCTCGCACTTCTCCGGGTCGTTCCACTGGCAGTCGGCCAGCTTGCCCGGCAGGCCGCTGCCCGACTCGAGCAGCGACTTGCGCCTGGTCAGGTCGCGGGCCTGGCGGGCGGCGATGCGGGCGCGCGAGGCCTGCAGCGACTTGTTGATGATGTCCTTGGCCTCGCCGGGGTTTCGCTCGAACCAGTCGCGCAGGTGGTCGTTGCAGGCCTTCTGCACGAACGACTTGGCCTCGGTGTTGCCCAGCTTGGTCTTGGTCTGGCCCTCGAACTGCGGGTCGGACAGCTTGACCGAGATGATCGCGGTCAGCCCCTCGCGGACGTCCTCACCGCTGAGGTTGTCGTCCTTGCCCTCCTTGAGGAACTTCTGCTCGCGCGCGTAGCGGTTGACGATCGTCGTCAGCGCCGCGCGGAAGCCCTCCTCGTGGGTGCCGCCCTCCGCGGTGTTGATCGTGTTGGCGAACGTGTAGACCGACTCCGAGTAGGAGTTGTTCCACTGCATGGCGATCTCGACCGCGATGCCGTCGCCCTCCTCCTCGAAGGAGACGATCGACGCGTGCGCCGGCTCCTTCTTGGTGTTGAGGTGCTGGACGAAGTCGGCCAGGCCGCCCTCGTAGTGGTATTCGACCGTCAGGGGCTCGCCGTTGACGTGGTCGGGCCGCTCGTCGGTCAGCGTGATCGTCAGGCCCTTGTTGAGGAAGGCCATCTCCTGGAAGCGCCGCGAGAGCGTCTCGTAGTTCCACGTGGTGGTCTCGAAGACGTCGGGGTCGGGCCAGAACGTGATCGTGGTGCCGGTCTCGTCGGTGCCCTCGCCCTTGGCCAGCGGCGCGACGGGCTTGGAGTGCTCGTAGCGCTGGCGCCAGTAGTGGCCGTTCTGCTTGACCTCGACGTCCATGGCGGTGGACAGCGCGTTGACGACGGCCGAGCCGACGCCGTGGAGGCCTCCGGAGACCGCGTAGGACTGGCTGTCGAACTTGCCGCCCGCGTGGAGCGTGGTCAGCACGACCTCGACGGCGGAGCGCTTCTCCACCGGGTGGATGCCCGTGGGGATGCCACGGCCGTTGTCGACCACGCGTACGCCGTTGTCGGCCAAGAGCGTGATGTCGATCCTGGAGGCGTAGCCGGCGAGGGCCTCGTCCACCGCGTTGTCCACGATCTCGTAGACGAGGTGGTGCAGGCCGCGCTCACCGGTGGAGCCGATATACATACCCGGGCGCTTGCGAACCGCCTCAAGCCCCTCGAGTACGGTGATAGAGCTAGCGTCGTAGGACAACTGCAAAATCCTCCTGCCGCGGACACGCGGCGGGGGAGGCGATCAAATACAAAGCTGCCCCTACCGTGCCCGTCACCGTCGTGAGTGCCCCGATGCGCGGTCACCCAGGGGAGTCGGTTTGCTGCCGGGGTGACACGCAAGCGGACGTGTCCGGAATCCGTCTTCATTCTACCGGGTCCGGAGCCCGATGGTGGCAAGGAACGCGCCTGTGATGCGCTGTAGCTCGTTTTGCCCCCAGTCCAGCATCCCCCCTCCGGAAAGGGGGCTTATCGCGTCTGCGGCTTTCTGATCGCCCCTGGAGCCCAACCACACGTCCTATCCGTAGGTGTCGCCCGGGCCCCGGCTTCCGGTCACCCTCAACCCGCCCGACGGTCTCGGCGCGTTCTGCGGGCCTCTGACCTTGACCTTCGTGACGGTGCCGTCGCCGAGCTCCTCGTTCAGCCTGCGTACGAGGGTGCGGGCGAGCAGCCGCACCTGCGTCGCCCACGCCGTCGAGTCGGCCAGGATCAGCACCTCGCCGTCCTCGAACGACTCGGGCTTGGTGTGGGCGGCCAGGTCAGGGCCCACGATGTCGATCCAGCGTCCGAAAACCCCGCCGACGGCCGCCGACCGCTCCCAGCCGCGATCGGCCAGCAGGTCGGCTATCGCGCGGCCGAAGAGCTGCGGATCGCCGGCCTCCCTGCGCGGCCCGGCCTTGCGCCTGGGCTCGCGCCGGGGGAGCTGGCCGCGCTTGGCCGCGTCGGCCTTGGCCTGGGCGAGCTTCTCGCGGGCCATCGCGGCGCCCCGGGCCGCGGGATTGTCGTCAACGGACACGGTTCACGCTCCCTTCAGCGACGTCGAACCTGGCCCCCACCAGCTCCGCGGGGACGTCGGCCGGCACGGCCGCGGTGATGAGCACCTGCTCGGCGGGGGCGACGATCTCGGCGAGCCGGCGCCTGCGCTGGCTGTCGAGCTCGGCGAACACGTCGTCGAGGATCAGCACGGGATCGCCGCCGTCGGCCCGGAGCAGGTCGTACGCCGCCAGCCGCAGCGCCAGGGCGAACGACCAGGACTCGCCGTGGCTGGCATAGCCGCGCGCGGGCAGGTCGCCGATGCCGAGTATCAGGTCGTCGCGGTGCGGGCCGACGAGCGTGACGCCTCGCTCCAGCTCCGCCGAGCGGACCTCCAATAGCCGCTCCCGCAGCCGTTCTTCAAGGGTTTTCCCCAAGTCTGTGGATAACGTCTGTGTATCGAAAGATCCCCGCTCACCGGGGGCTTCACCGTCCCGGCCGTCCTCATCCGTGTCTCCACCTGTGGACAACGTGCTGCGGTACGCCAGCGTCGCGGGGGCGCTCCCCGGGGCGAGCGCGGCGTACGCGCCGGACACCAGCGGGCGCAGCGCCTCGATGAGCTCCAGCCGCGCCCGCAGCAGCTCCGCGCCGTGCCTGGCGAGGTGGGCGTCCCACACCTCCAGCGTGCTCAGCACGTCGCCCGCGCCCGCCGCCGCGAACGCGGTGTCGCTCTCCGCCCGCCGGGCGCTCCTGCTGCCTCTGCGGGCCTGCGCGGCCGTACGGAGGAGCGCGCCGCGCTGCTTGAGCACACGGTCGTAGTCGGCGCGCACACCGGCGAACCTGGGCGCCCTGGCCACCAGCAGATCGTCGAGGAAGCGGCGGCGCTCAGCGGGGTCGCCCTTGGACAGCGCGAGGTCCTCGGGGGCGAACAGCACCGTGCGCAGCAGGCCGATGACGTCGCGCGCCCGCGAGACGGGGGAGCGGTTGAGCCTGGCGCGGTTGGCCCGCCCCGGGTTGATCTCCAGCTCGATCAGCGCCCGCCGGTCGTCCCTGTGGACGGCGCAGCGCACGATCGCCCGCGTGGCGCCCCTGCGCACGAGCGGCGCGTCGCTCGACACCCGGTGGCTGGAGTGCGTCGCGACGTAGCCGAGGGCCTCGACCAGGTTGGTCTTGCCCTGGCCGTTGGGCCCCACGAACGCCGTGACGCCCGGCTCCAGGCCGAGCTCCACGGACGCGTACGACCTGAAGTCGGTCAGCGAGAGGTGGGCGACATGCACCCCACGAGGTTAGTGCGCCCCGGGGATGGCTGTGGTCACCGACGCTCGGTCTCGCGCGGCGGCACCACGTCGGCGCCCGGCGAGTCGGCGCCCTTGCCGGTGCTGCCCTCCGCCGAAGTGATCGCGTGGCCGCCGAACTGGTTGCGCAGGGCCGCGACCGCCTTCATCGCGGGCGAGTCGTCCTGCCGCGAGGCGAACCGGGCGTACAGCGCGGCGGTGATGACCGGCAGCGGGACCGCGTGGTCCACAGCGGCCTGCACCGTCCACCGGCCCTCTCCGGAGTCCTGTGCATAACCGCGGAGCTGGTCGAGGTGCTCGTCGTCGTCGAGCGCCCGCACCAGCAGGTCGAGCAGCCAGGAGCGGATCACGGTGCCCGTGCGCCAGCTCTTGAAGGAGCCCTTGACGTCCTTGACGACGTCGGAGGCCTCCAGCAGCTCCCAGCCCTCCGCGAACGCCTGCATCATGCCGTACTCGATCCCGTTGTGGACCATCTTCGCGAAGTGCCCGGCGCCGACGTCGCCCGCGTGGACGAAGCCGTCCTCGCCCTCGGGCTTGAGCGTCTCGAAGATCGGCATCAGCCGCTCGACGTTGGACTGGTCGCCGCCGCACATGAGCGCGTAGCCGTTCTGGAGGCCCCACACGCCGCCGCTGACGCCGCAGTCGACGAAGCCGATGCCCTTCTCGCTCAGCTCGGCCGCGTGCTTCTGGTCGTCGACGTAGTGGGAGTTTCCGCCGTCGACGACGATGTCGCCCGTGTCGAGGAGCTCGCCGAGATCGTCGACCGTGGATTGGGTGGGCTTGCCCGCGGGGACCATGACCCAGACCGCGCGCGGCGCCTGCAGGCGCTCGACCAGCTCCTTCAGGCTGGAGACGTCGCTGATCGCCGGATCGCGGTCGTAGCCGATGACGTCGTGGCCGCCGCGGCGCAGGCGCTCGGCCATGTTGCCGCCCATCTTGCCAAGTCCGACCATGCCGATCTGCATGTTGTCTACCCCCTTGTCAGACTTCCATCATCCCCGATGACAGGTTCAGCCTGACAGGCGGATGGGCATGATCAGGTAACGGTAGTCCGTAGCGGCTCCGTCCTCCACAGGCTTGCCACCCGTGAGGATAGCGGGCTTCGTCGATGTGGTCATCTGGAGCCGCGCGATGTCGGAGTCGATGGCCCCCAGCCCCTCCAGCAGGAACTGGTGGTTGAAGGCGATGTTCATCTCCTCGCCCTCGTAGTCGACCGGGAGCGCCTCGACGGCCTGCGCCTCGTCGCCGCTGCCCGCCTCCAGCACGACCTCGCCGCTCTTGAACGCCAGCCGCACCGGGGTGTTGCGCTCGGCGACCAGGGCCACGCGCTTGACCGCCTCGACGAACGGCCCTGTGGACAGGTCCGCACGGGCGGAGAACTCCGTGGGCAGCAGCGAGCGGTACTTGGGGAACTCGGGGTCGAGCAGCCGGGTCGTGGTCCGCCGCCCGGCGCTGGAGAAGCCGATCATGCCCTCGCCGGTGCCGCCGGCGGAGCTGAGCGCGATCTCCACCTCAGCGCCGGTCGTGCCGAGCGCCTTGGCCGTGTCGGCGAGGGTCTTGCCGGGGATCATCGCGATGGCGGCGAAGTCGGGCTGGCCCGGCTGCCACTTCAGCTCGCGTACGGCGAGCCGGTAGCGGTCGGTCGCGGCGAGGGTCACCGTGTCGCCCTCGATCTCCATCCGCACGCCCGTGAGCATCGGCAGCGTGTCGTCCCGGCCCGCGGCGACGGCGACCTGGGCGACGGCGGAGGCGAACACGTCGCTGCCCACCCGCCCGGCGGCCGGCGGCATGGCCGGGAGGGACGGGTAGTCCTCCACAGGCATGGTGAGGAGTGTGAATCGGGCGCTGCCACAGGTGACGACCGCCTTGGCGCCGTCCACCACGAAGTCCACAGGCTGTGCAGGAAGAGAGCGGGTGATCTCGGCGAGCAGCTTGCCGGAGACCAGCACGACACCGGGCTCGCCGGTGTGGAGCTCGAGCGTCACCTCGGCGGAGACCTCGTAGTCGAATCCGGACAGCTTCAGCTGCTGCTCATCGGTGACCTCCAGGCGCATGCCCGCGAGGACGGGCACCGACGGGCGCGCGGGGAGGCTGCGTGCCGTCCATGCCACCGCCTCAGCGAGGACGTCTCGCTCGATTCGGAACATCACGGTGATCAGCCTCCTGGGTTCGTCGTTGATTCAAGTCTTCACTCTCCCGCACCTGAGCTCCGGGAGAACCCTCTATGGGTCTTTGAGTTTCTTAGTTAGAGATAGAAGAGGTCATCACACTAGGGGCTGTGGAAACTGGGGACAACTGACGTTCCGGCTGGTCAGTGGCCCTGTTTTCATCCACTGGGGATGTGGGTGACGCCTGGGGAGAACTCGCGCGCCTGGGGATGGAGAGATTTCACCCACAGGCCGTCCCCAGATCTTGGTGCCTTCATCCACTGACATCGGGGGGTTATCCACGAGGTTTCCACAGGTTGTCCACGGGGTAAAACGGACACCCCTGGAGTCCCAGATCGCCTGTTCACAGGCCGTCCACACGTTATCCACGAGTAGTCCCCAGGTTCTCCCCAGGGTGTCCCCAGAGTTGTCCCCAGGACCTGTGGGGGATTTTTTCGGGCATTGTGTGGCGAAGAGCCGCCGGGATTTGGCGTTTCCGCAGATCCACAGTGTTTTCCACAGGCTGTGCATGACGCTCAGGCCCCGCGGGATGTCCGCTTGATACGCAAAGTCAGCTCGTTGACCTGGTTGTACATCGACCTGCGCTCGGCGATGAGCGAGCGGATCTTCCGCTCCGCGTGCATGACGGTGGTGTGGTCGCGGCCGAACTGCTGGCCGATTTTGGGCAGGGACAACTCGGTCAGCTCACGCGCCAGATACATGGCGATCTGCCGGGCGGTGACGAGCGCCCGGCTGCGCGAGGTGCCGCAGAGGTCCTCGATGCTGATGCCGAAGTATTGGGCGGTCTCGGTCATGATCGCGGCGATGGTGATCTCGGTGTCGGACTCCGTGGTGATCAGGTCCTTGAGCACCACCTCGGCCAGCTGCAGGTCCACACCCTGCCTGTTGAGGCTGGCGAACGCGGTGACCCTGATCAGGGCGCCCTCGAGCTCGCGGATGTTGGTGGAGATGCGGCTGGCGATGTACTCCAGCACCTCGGGCGGCGCGGCCAGGCCCTCCTGGATGGCCTTCTTCCTGAGGATCGCGATCCGGGTCTCCAGCTCGGGCGGCTGCACGTCCGTGATCAGGCCCCACTCGAACCGGTTGCGCAGCCGGTCCTCCAGCGTGGTCAGCTGCTTGGGCGCGCGGTCGCTCGAGATGACGATCTGCTTGTTGGCGTTGTGGAGCGTGTTGAAGGTGTGGAAGAACTCCTCCTGCGTCTGCTCCTTGCCCTCCAGGAACTGGATGTCGTCCACAAGCAGGATGTCGATCGCCCGGTAGCGGCCGCGGAAGCCGTCGGCCTTGTGGTCGCGGATGCTGTTGATGAAGTCGTTGGTGAACTCCTCGGAGCTCACGTATCTGACCCGCGCGCCGTCGTACAGGCTCTGTGCGTAATGCCCGATCGCGTGCAGCAGGTGCGTCTTCCCCAGCCCCGAGTCGCCGTAAATGAAGAGCGGGTTGTACGCCTTTGCGGGGGATTCGGCCACGGCCACGGCCGCCGCGTGAGCGAACCTGTTGCTGGCCCCGATGACGAATGTCTCGAATGTGTACTTCTGATTGAGCCGGGCCGGTTCGCTGGGCTTCGTGCTCTTCGCCTCCCACCGGTTCGGCGCCGGCTCCGGCTCTTTCTCCACAGGCGGTGTGTACGACTGCGCCTGTTCAAAAGAGAAGCCCTGCTGTGGATATTCGGTGGATATCTGGGGCTGCTCAGGCTGTGGAGAATAGAACTGCGGCGGCTCGGAGGCCTGCTGGTGCTGCGATTGCGCGGGCTGTGCGTAACGCAGCTGACTCTCCACAGTCTGGGGATAACCCTGAGTCACAGGCTGTTGATGAGTGTCGCGCGACGGCTGCTCCGGCGCCGTGGTGTCGATCATCACGGCCAGCCGCATGTTCTGGCCGAGCTCCTGCGACAGCGCGTGCGCCACGAGCGGACGCAGCTTGCCCTCGATGAGGTCCTTGAGGAAGTCGTTGGGGACGCCGAGCACGATGGTGTCGTTGGCCAGCGCGATCGGGCGGACCATGCCCAGCCACGTGCGCTGCTGGATCGGCACGTTCTCGTTGAGGAAGTTGTTCAGGGCCCTCGCCCATACCGTGCCGAGGTCGACACCGTTCATGGTGCGGTTCCCCTCCTTCCTCTCGCGGCCCCCCGCGATCGTTTATCCACATGCGCGGCCGCGCGCTGTGATCGGCGGCCCCTTCGTCCACAGCGTGGAGGCCGGGCTCCGTGCCCAGGTCCTCCACAGGAGATCCACAAGTTGTGCACAGCCTTTGAGCGGCTCCGGGAGGGCCGACAGTATCTATGTGCACAGCTGTGTTCAAGCGTTGTCCACAGCCTAGTGGTACCTGGGTGCACATACTGTGGACGGTGGTCTGGCGGTGGAAAAGTCGCCTGTGGAAAGGTGGATAACCCGTTCAGTTTGACCTGGACGGTGCTTCCCCCGTAACGTACGACGGTCGGCTTGTCACGCGACGGCTATTTCGCGTGCCCTCGCTTCCCTGGCAGGCCATCCATGTGTGTATAAGCGCCTTTGCGGCGCACCATCAAGCCTGGAGCCCACCCGTGAGCAAGCGTACTTTCCAGCCGAACAACCGTCGCCGCGCGAAGACCCACGGCTTCCGGCTGCGGATGCGCACCCGGGCCGGTCGCGCCATCCTCGCCTCCCGTCGCCGCAAGGGCCGCGAGAAGCTGTCGGCCTGACCGTCCCACGCGTTTTCGGCCCGCCGGTGGATCTCGCCGGCGGGCGTTAGGCGTATACGGTGCTGTCCCGTCAATCCCGCATGCGGCGCGGGGAGGAGTTCGAGGCGGCGGTCAGGCGCGGCAAGCGCGCAGGTCGCCCGACTCTGGTGGTGCATTTTGCCATTTCGGGGGAAGAGTCCCCTCGGGTGGGTTTCGTAGTGAGCAAGGCCGTCGGTGGCGCCGTGACCCGTAATACGGTCAAGCGACGGCTCCGACACCTGATGCGGGACCGTCTCGACCGGCTGCCGCGAGGTAGCCTGCTGGTGGTACGCGCCAACCCACCGGCCGCGTCCGCGCGATTCGAGCACCTGGCCGCCGAGCTCGACTCCGCGCTGGAACGTCTGCTCAGGCGGCGCGAGTCCTCGACGGGTGGACAGAGATGACGGAGCAACCGCAAGGGGTGACACCGAGCTTCGCCGCTCGGGCACTGATCATCCCGATCCGGTTCTACCGGGCCTTCATCAGCCCGATGCTCGGTCCACGCTGCCGCTTTTACCCGTCGTGCAGTGCGTACGGACTCGAGGCGATCGCCACGCACGGAGCACTGCGCGGCACTTGGCTGACTGTCCGGCGCATCGGGCGGTGCCACCCATTCCATCCCGGAGGTATAGACCCGGTGCCCCCACGCCCGGTCCGGTCCCACGAAACGCAAGGGAGATAGCTCGGTGGAGCTGTCCTGGCTCAACTGGCTGTACACAGCCGTCGCCCAAGTCATCACCTGGATCCACCAGGGGTACAGCACGGTCCTAGACCCTAACAGCGGCTTGACGTGGGCGCTCACCATCATCACGCTGACGGTCTGCATGAGGATCCTGATCTTCCCGCTGTTCCTCAAGCAGATGCGCTCGTCGCGAAAGATGCAGGAGCTGGCGCCGAAGGTCCAGGAGCTTCGCAAGCGCTACAAGAACGACAAGCAGCGCATGAACCAGGAGGTCATGGCGCTCTACCAAGGAGCGGGCGCCAACCCCCTGGGCGGCTGCCTCCCCGTCGTGGCCCAGTTCCCGATCTTCATCTCGATGTTCACGGTGCTGCGGGCGATCGCGGCGGACCAGCCGAAGTTCGGGATGACGCAGGAGCTGGTCGACAGCGCCAAGCAGGCCCTCATCCTGGGCGCCCCGCTTCCCTCCACCTTCTTCGAGGCGGCCCACGTCAGCGAGAAGATCGTCATCGGTATCTTCGTCGCGATCAGCTCGGGCACCACCTTCCTCACCGTCCGGCAGAGCGTCACCCGCTCCATGGCCCAGATGCCGGACAACCCGATGGCGCAGCAGCAGAAGATCCTGATGTACATCTCGCCGCTGTTCGCCTTCTTCAGCCTGAACTTCCCGCTCGGTCTGATCATGTACTGGGTCACCACCAACCTGTGGACGCTCGGCCAGCAGCACTGGTTCTACAGCCGCCACCCGATGCCGCAGTTCGACGCCAAGGGCAACCAGATCCCCGTGCAGTCCAAGCCGGGCCTGATCACCAAGCTCCGCAAGACCACGCCGGAAGAGCAGGCGCCTCCGCCCCCGCCTGAGCCTAAGATCGTCAGGCAGCAGCCAAGCCGCCAGTCCCGCAGTAAGCGCACCGGCAGCAAGAAGTCTTGAACACGAAGGAGAGGCCGGCCATGACCGAGGCCGAGCAGGAGAAGGCTCCGGATCTCAACGCGCTGGAGCAGGAAGGCGAGATCGCTGCCGACTACGTCGAGGGCCTTCTCGACATCGCCGACATCGACGGCGACATCGACATGGACGTCGAGGGAGACCGCGCCATGGTCTCCGTCGTGGGTCTCAAGGGCAACGAGCTCGTGGGCCCCGGGGGAGAGGTCCTGGAGGCGCTGCAGGAGCTGACCCGCCTGGCCGTGCACCGGCAGACCGGCGAGCGCTCCAGGCTGATGCTCGACGTCGGCGGCTATCGCGAGCGCCGCAGGGCCGAGCTCACCAAGCTCGGCACCGAGGTTGCCAACCAGGTCAAGGACCGGGGCGAGCCGAAGTCGCTGCAGCCGATGACGCCCTTCGAGCGCAAGATCGTCCACGACGCGGTGGCGGCCGCCGGGCTCCGCAGCGAGTCCGAAGGCGAGGAGCCGCACCGCTACGTGGTGGTCCTCCCCGCCTGAGGAGTGTTACGCCATTCGATCCGGCCGTCTGCCCGCTCGCACGCGAGGTGGACGGCCGTTTCGCATTTGCACTCTTTTATCCCTGTACGTTCGCCGAAACCGCGTATAGGCGCGTATGCGCCTTGTTAACGTTCTCCGGCTCGGATCTCGCCATACCGACGGCGGCGTGCTCAAAGGTCGCCTTCAGACCGGCCCGCTAGTCTTCCACTGTGATCTCACCTCTAGCCTTGAGTAGAGACCACCCCGCATCTAGATCAACACCGGGCTGTTGCCCGCCTACCAGGACGGATCAGTCCCAGAAAGGGCCACCGACCAGTGAGCGATGAGCTTCCGGCGCCGCCGGACATAGCGCGGGACGTCTTCGCCGGGGAGGCTTGGGATCGCGCGAACGCGTTCGCCGAGCTGCTGGTGGGGCCCGGCGTGGTCCGCGGGCTGCTGGGCCCGCGTGAGGTGCCCCGGATCTGGGACCGCCACCTGCTCAACTGCGCGGTCGTGGCCGAGGCCGTGCCGCCGGACGTGCGCCTGGTGGACATCGGGTCCGGCGCCGGCTTGCCAGGGCTCGTGCTGGCGATCGTCCGCCAGGACATCACGGTCACGCTCCTCGAGCCGCTGCTCCGCCGTACCGTCTTCCTGGAGGAGTGCGTCGAGGCGCTCAAGCTCGACAACGTCGAGGTGCTGCGCGGGCGGGCGGAGGAGCTGGCGGGCAAGCGCGAGTTCGACGTCGCCAGCGCTCGCGCGGTCGCGCCGCTCGACCGCCTCCTGAAGTGGGCCATGCCGCTGCTCCACGAGGGTGGCGAGCTGATCGCCATGAAGGGGGAGCGCGCCGCCGAGGAGCTCGCCGAGGCGGAGCCCCAATTGCGGGCCATCGGAGCCCGATCGGCCGAGCTCGTGACGGTCGGGCGCGGTAAGGTCGAGCCGCCGGCAACACTGGTTCGGGTGGTAGCGGGTCGCGCGCCGGAGCGGGCCAGGCGGCGACGAGGGAGGTGACGGTTGTGCCAGTCGCGTCAAGCGGTCTTGGCTGGCCGGGCAGCCGTCCGTCCGAGAGTCCAAGCGGGGTTGGCTGGCCCGAAAAGGGCGTGTCGCGACAGCCAATTCCCGACACCGGCACACCACTGGTTGAAAGGATGGCCATCGTGACCCAGACCCCCCTGAACCCCGGCGATTCGCCGTTGGTACGAGAGGCGCTCAGCTCAGTGGTTTCACGTGAAACATCTGCAACCCCCACCGCCGCCCAGACCCCCGGCGACGGGGACGGCTCCTGGCCTCGCCCGCCCAAGACCAGGGTGATCGCGGTGGCCAACCAGAAGGGCGGCGTGGGCAAGACCACCACGTCGGTGAACATCGCCGCCGCGCTCTCCATGCACGGCCAGCGCGTCCTCGTGGTGGACCTCGACCCCCAGGGCAACGCCTCCACGGCCCTGGCCACGGAGCACCGAGGGGACGTGCCGGACGTCTACCAGGTCCTCGTCGACGACCTTCCGATGGCGGACATCGTCAAGCAGGTCCCCGACATGCCGAACCTCTACTGCGCACCGGCCACCATCGACCTGGCGGGCGCGGAGATCGAGCTGGTCTCCCTGGTGGCTCGGGAGGCCCGCCTGCGGCGCGCGCTGGCGGCGTACGACGCGGTCGAGCTGGACTACATCGTGATCGACTGCCCGCCGTCGCTCGGCCTGCTGACGGTGAACGCGTTGGTGGCGGCGGACGAGGTCATGATCCCCATCCAGTGCGAGTACTACGCCCTGGAGGGACTCGGGCAGCTCCTCAGGAACGTGGACCTGATCCGGGCCCACCTCAACCCGACGCTGAAGCTCTCGACCATCGTCCTGACGATGTACGACGGGCGCACCCGTCTGGCCTCGCAGGTGGCGGAGGAGGTGCGGGCGCACTTCGGTGACACGGTGCTCAACACGGTGATCCCGCGCAGCGTCCGCCTGTCCGAGGCGCCCAGCTACGGGCAGTCGGTGATGACCTACGACCCGGGGTCGAGCGGGGCGATGGCGTACATGGACGCGGCCCGCGAAATCGCCCACCGCGCCGTCGTCTCCTGACCGACCGCCCTCTCCCGCCGCCCTCTTCGACTCTGAACCCACGCCGAGAGAGCACACCCATCCCGGCCCGTTCCACCGGGCCCGCCTGTGTGCCGCCACGGATGTACTGCATGCAGTCGCGGTGTTTTCGCGTGCGGGCGGGAGCCCCGCAGCACACCTGACGAGAGTCCTCCGCCGCACCAACGCCCGGGGCCCATCGCCACCACGGCGGCAGCGCCGGTACATCACTACGGAGACGGCGCCGCCCGCTGCCAAGGAGACGGCGTCGACCTACGCCGCTGAGGCGGCGCGGCGCACGACTATGGAGACGCGCCAGCTGCTGCACGATGACGGCGTCGACCTAAGCTGCTGAGGCGGCGCATGACTACGGAGACGCGCCAGCTGCTGCCACCTTGACGGCGTCGACCTACGCCGCTGAGGCGGCGCGGCGCACCGCCATGATGACAGTGCGAGCCCCACCGCCGACGCCGAGACGGCGTTGCGCTGCTCCCCGCCGCCGACGCCCGCATCATGAGGACGGCACAGCCGGGCTGCGCGCCCGTGAAGCGATGCGCCCGCGCTGCGACGGTCCGTAACACCACGCTCCTGAGGCGGTGGAATGAGGGCTTCGTAGGTGGACGTGGTCGGAGGCGGTCGTCCGGTGGGTCAGGTTGGTCGGTTGGCGGGTGGGTTTGTGGCCGTGTCGGTGTAAATACCGCCGGTCCGTGTGTGGCGAGGGGGCACCGGGCGGGGCGTGCAACGGTAACCTCTCCTGGAGTGACCGGAATCGACCGGGTGGATGAGGAGACGCAGTGAGTCAGCAGCGGCGGGGATTGGGCAAGGGGCTCGGGGCGCTCATCCCGACCGGTCCCATTGTTGACGGTTCGGGGACGGTGCCGGCTCCGTCGAACGGTTCAACGGGGGAGACCGGTCCGAAGCCGATCGCCGGAGCGTACTTCAAGGAGGTCGCGCTCGACGCGATCGTCCCCAATCCGCGCCAGCCGCGTGAGGTCTTTGACGAGGAGCGTCTTGAGGAGTTGGCGGCCTCCATCCGGGAGGTCGGTCTCCTGCAGCCGATCGTGGTCCGGCCGGTCGGAGGCGGCCAGTACGAGTTGATCATGGGGGAGCGGCGCTGGCGAGCGTGCCAGCAGGTCGGGTTGGACGCGGTTCCGGCGATCGTCCGCAACACCCAGGACACCGATCTCCTCCGGGACGCGCTCATTGAGAACCTCCAGCGGGAGCAACTGAACGCCCTCGAAGAGGCCGCCGCCTATCAGCAACTCCTCGATGACTTCCAGGCGACGCACGAGCAGCTGGCCCAGCGGGTCGGCCGTTCTCGCTCGCACATCACCAACACCCTCCGCCTCCTGAACCTCCCTCCCGAAGTCCAGCGCACGGTGGCCGCCGGCGTCATCAGCGCGGGTCATGCCCGGGCGCTCCTCGGCCTCAGCAGCCCAGAAGAGCAGATACAGCTGGCCAAGCGCATCGTGGCGGAGCTCCTCTCGGTGCGGGCGGTGGAGGAGATCGTGGCGATGGGGAGCGCCAAGGCGGCCAAGAAGCCCACTCGCGAACGCCAGGTGGCAAAGCCCACGGCCCCCGGCCTGACGCACCTCGCCGACCGCCTCTCGGATCACTTCGAGACCAAGGTGAAGGTGGACCTGGGGCGGCGCAAGGGCCGCATCGTCGTCGAGTTCGCCACCATCGACGACCTTGAGCGCATCATCGGCACCATGGCGCCGGAGGCGGTCCGCGCCATGCGGGAAGCCGAAGACTGACCCCTTCTCATTCTGTGTTTCACGTGAAACCAATGCGGCTCAGGCTCGAAGCCTGTGTTTCACGTGAAACGTGGCGCCCCACTGTCCCTGTGCCTCCCACGGTCGATGGTGTGGGGCCAATCCGTCCTCGGCCGCTGTTTCACGTGAAACAGGGAGCCGGGTGGCAGCGTGTTTCACGTGAAACAGCGGCTGGCGTGGTTGCGGTCCCTACGTGACGGCGGCCTTGTGGAGATCGCCCAGGAAGTCGTCCACGTGTTCCGGGGTCGTGTCGAAGGCGGTCATCCACCGGACGACGCCTGCAGGCTCGTCCCAGTAGTGGAAGAGGTAGCGGCTCCTGAGGCTCTCCGCGAGGGCGGGCGGAAGGGTGGCGAAGACGGCGTTGGACTGGACCGGGTAGGTCAGGGAGACGCCGGGCAGATCGGCTAGGCCATCCGCGAGCCGGGCGG
Organism: Nonomuraea sp. NPDC050786; assembly: GCF_040654115.1. Classification (NCBI taxonomy): domain Bacteria; kingdom Bacillati; phylum Actinomycetota; class Actinomycetes; order Streptosporangiales; family Streptosporangiaceae; genus Nonomuraea; species Nonomuraea sp. NPDC050786. The sequence goes on along the minus strand of NZ_JBFAHJ010000019.1, from coordinate 190,551 downwards.
CCATCTTGTTGGCGTGCGACGCGTTCGCGCGCCAGAGGTCGTCCGTCAACAGCGCCGACAGTTGAGCCGAGATGAAACGCATCTTCGAGGCGAGCTGGAGTGACTGGCGGCGGAGGTACGGGATGCCCGGAGCCAGTGAGGAGTCAAGGATGACCACCGCCTCTGCGGCGAGAGCGCCGTTCTTGGTGGCGCCGAAGCTGAACACGTCAACACCGGCATCCGCAGTGATGGACTTCAGGTCGCAGTCGAGATAGGCGGCGGCGTTGGCGAGCCTGGCGCCGTCCACGTGGAGGCGTAGGCCCGCCTCATGTGCGGTCTCCGCGAGGGCGGCGATCTCGTCGGGGGAGTAGCACGTGCCGAGCTCGGTGACTTGAGAGATGGAGACGACCGAGGGCTGAGGGATGTGCGGATTGCCGATCACACCCAGCTGGGACTTGACGTCGTCAGGGCGGAGCTTCCCTTGCTCGGTGGGGATCGTCACCAGCTTGACGCCGAGCAGGCGCTCTGCCGCCCCCGTTTCATGGGTGGCGATGTGGGCGCTGTCGGCGCAGAGAATCGAGCTGTAGCGGCCGAGCGTCAACGACAGCCCGACCATGTTGGCGCCCGCCCCGTTGAGCACCGCGAACCCCTCGGCGTCCGGGCCGAACGCCTCCTTGACCTTGTCCTCGAACACCGAGGTCCACCGATCGTCGCCGTAGGCGGGCGCGTCACCCTGGTTGGCGGCGGCTATGGCTTCCAGAACGGTCGGGTGCACGCCCGCGTGGTTGTCGCTGGCGAAGCTCTTGGGGTACATCGAATCGATCAGCACACGGTAAGGCTACTTACTCGCCTTCGACAGACGTCCTGCCCCGTCGTCCCGTCCCGTCGTCCGTTCGTTCTGTGGGCGCGAGGGGGCAAGGAGTGGCCGGTGCGACGCCGCTACCGCGTCGTCCCTGTGCCATCCGTATCGGGCGGTGTAGCGCCGAGTCCGACGATGGCACGCGCCCCCTTGTTGAGGGAAGGGATGGCACGCAGCATCGCTTGTTGCCCGAGTCGCGTCGGCCGTCTGCGTGGCGGTGCCGCGTCGAGTCGTCTTCTGGAGGCAGGCACGCAGGAGCGTTGGCCGTTTGCGTGGCGGCGCGCCGCCTCGAGTCGTCCTCTGGGAGCGGGCGCTCAGCGTCCGCTGTCTGCGTGGCGGCGCCGCGTCGAATCGCTCTAAGGGAGCCGGGCGCCAGAAGCGTCGGCTGTCCAAAGTGCCCGGCGCGGCGAAGTCGTGCTGCTGGACGGGCGCCGTCGGCCGAACTCGCCGCGCCGTGCAGCGAGAGAGGGGTCGGGTACGGGAGCGGGAGGCCGCATTCTGGGGGAGGGGTCGGGTACGGGAGCGGGAGGCCGCATTCTGGGGGAGGGGTCGGGCACGGGAGCGGGAGGCCGCGTTGTGGAGGAGGGGTCAGGCGCGGGAGCGGGAGGCCGCGTTCTGGAGGAGGGTGCGGCAGAGGTCCCCGAGGTCCTGGCCGGCGGCCTCGGCGGACATCGGCAGGAGCGACGTCTCCGTCATCCCCGGTGCCACGTTGACCTCCAGGAAATGCGGGATGCCGGCCGCGTCGACGATCAGGTCCGTACGGGAGACGTCACGGAGGCCGAGCGCCGTGTGGGCGGTCACCGCCGTCTCCGCGCAGGCCGCGGCCGCCTGGGCCGAAAGGCGGGCGGGAGCGAAGAACTCCGTGTGCCCGGCCGTGTAGCGGGCCGCGTAGTCGTAGACGCCCTCGTCCGGGACGATCTCCACGGCCGGCAGGGCCACCGGGCCGTTGCCCAGGTCCACGACCGAGACCGCGACCTCGATGCCCTCCACGTACCGCTCGATCAGCGCCGTGTCGCCGTACGCGAAGCAGCCGACCATCGCGGCGGGCAGCTCCTCCGCCGTACGGACCATCGAGGCGCCCAGCGCCGACCCGCCCCGGGCGGGCTTGACGAACAGGGGGAGGCCGAGGCGCTCCACGATGCGGCCCAGCACCACCGTGGCGCCGAGGTCGTGGAACGTCTCCTTCGGCAGCGTGACCGACTCGGGCGTCCGCAGGCCGACGGAGCGCACCACGGCCTTGGCGGTGGGCTTGTCGAACGCGACCCGGCACGCGTCCGGGTCGGCGCCCACGTACGGGACGTTGAGCAGCTCCAGGACGGAGCGGATCGCGCCGTCCTCGCCCGCGCCACCATGCAGCGTCACGAACACGGCGTCCGGCGGGTCAGCCAGGATCGACGGCACGAGGGAAGCGTCGGTGTCGCGGGTCTCCACATCGACGCCCGCCGCACGCAGCACCTCGCTGACTCGGCGACCGGAGCGAAGCGACACCTCTCGCTCGTAGGAGAGACCTCCGGCCAGCACGAGCACGTGGCCCAGATCGCTCATCACTTCTCCTCCGCTGATCGCACGCGCCGCTGTCCAACCGTACCGCCATGGCGTCGTCGCCAGGCACGGTGCCGACGCCATGGCGCGTCCGCCCAGCGGCATGCGGAGGGCCGGGCGGGGCCGCCTGGCCCCGCCCGGAAGGTGGCGCTAGGCCAGATCGGGGCCGGGAGTGTCGACGCCCAGGTGGTCGCGGACCGAGCCGGTGCCGAACGTGTCGCGCAGCTGCATCTCCTGCTCGATCACCCCGGCCAGCCGCCGCACCCCTTCCCGGATCCGGTCGGGTTCGGGGTAGCAGTACGAGAGCCGCATGTGCCGGGCGCCGCTCCCGTCCGAGTAGAACCCGGTCCCCGGGACGAACGCCACCCGCTCGGCCACCGCCCGCGGCAGGATGGCCTTGGAGTCGAGCCCTTCCGGCAGGCTCGCCCAGACGAAGAAGCCCCCGGCGGGACGGGTCCACGTCACCTCGGGGGGCATCAGGGAGTCGAGCGCGTCCAGCAGCGCGTCGCGGCGCTCGCGGTAGAGCTCCCTGAACGTCTTGATCTGCTCCTGCCACGGCTGCGTGGCGAGGTACTGGCCCACGGCGAGCTGGGTGAACGAGGAGTGCGAGAGCACGGCCGACTCCATGGCCAGCACGAGCTTGTCGCGGATGGCGTGCGGGGCCAGCGCCCAGCCGACGCGGAAGCCGGGGGCGAGCGTCTTGGAGAACGACCCCAGGTAGACCACGCCGTCCGGATTGTCGGCCCGCAGGGCCCGCATGGGCTCCCCGTCGAACCCGAGCAGTCCGTACGGGTTGTCCTCGATGATCAGGATCCCGGCCTGCTGGCAGATGTCGAGCACCTGCTGCCGGCGGGCGATGTTCAGGGTGACGCCGCCGGGGTTGTGGAAGGTCGGGATCGTGTAGAGGAACTTGATGGGCGCCCCGGCCGTCTCCAGCGCGTAGATGGTCTGAGCCAGCGACTCGGGCACGATGCCCTGCTCGTCCATAGCGATATGAACGACTTTGGCCTGATAGGCGGCGAACGTGCCCAGCGCGCCCACGTACGAGGGACCCTCGGCGAGCACCACGTCGCCGGGGTCGATGAAGATGCGGGTGATCAGGTCGAGCGCCTGCTGCGACCCGACGGTGACGACCACGTCGTTCGCCCCGGCGTGGATCCCCTCCAGCCGCATGACCTCGCAGATCTGCTCACGCAGGTGCGGGTCGCCCTGGCCGGAACCGTACTGCAGCGCGACAGGGCCGCGCCTGGTGACGAGGTCGGAGACCAGCTCGCCGACCATGTCGAGGGGAAGAGCCGTGACGTACGGCATGCCGCCGGCGAGGGAGACCACCTCGGGCCTCGATGCGACGGCGAAAAGAGCTCGGATCTCGGAGGCGACCATCCCGGTAGCTCGCGCGGCGTACCGATCGACGTATGCGTCGATGCGCGACCCTTGAGTCGCGGGTGTCTGACCGTGATCCAGCTCTCCTGTCACGGCCCACCTCCTAGGTGTCATATCGGACTGAAATACCAGATTACGCTAACCGGACATGTCGCCCGTGACGGGCTCGACCGTCGTGGTGTCCGCTGGCAGCATCTCCACTGGGCTACGATGCCACCTGTGGACGCGGTTTTCGCGGGCTTTTCCGGGTCAACGACAGGGGGCCGTAGTTGTCGCGCCGGCTGGTCAACATAACCCTGGACAATCTCGAAGATCTGCCTCGGCGCTGCCGAAGGTGCGTGTTCTGGGAGCTCGATCCGGTCAGCGGGGAGCGGGCGGTGGAGTCAGGCGATCCCGCGCTGGAGAAGGAGGCCTGGATCTCCGGCACACTGCTCGAATGGGGCAGTTGCGGGAAAATCGTGTACGTCGACGGGGTCCCGGCGGGGTTCGTGCTCTACAGCCCGCCGCTCTACAGCCCCCGTTCCGTGGCCTTCCCCACCTCGCCGGTCAGCGCCGACGCGGTGCTGCTGATGACGGCGCACATCATTCCGGAGTTCTCGGGTGGCGGGCTGGGGCGAATGCTCATCCAGGGCGTGGCCAAAGACTTGACCAGGCGCGGAGTGAAAGCCATTGAAGCTTTTGGCGACCTCAAGTGGGAAGAGCCTAGTTGCGTAGTTCCGGCGGAATACTTGCTTTCTGTTGGTTTTAAGACGGTTCGTCCGCATTTGCGTTTTCCGCGGCTCAGGCTCGAGCTCAAGACCGCCGTCTCGTGGCGTGAGGACGTCGAGGTGGCCTTGGAGCGGCTCCTGGGCTCCATGAGTCCGGAACGCGCCCTACGTCCCGTCTGACGACCCCTGAGGGCCGTACATCCGAGAACAACGCGAAAGCCCCCCGCCACAGAGAGCGGGGGGCCGGGCGCGACCGCGGGAGAGCGATCAGATGATGCCGTCGAGCTCGCGCAGCAGCATGGCCTTCGGCTTGGCGCCGATGATCTGCTTCACGACCTCTCCGTTCTTGTAGACGTTCATCGTCGGGATCTGGAGCACACCGTACTGGCGCGGAACCTCCGGGTTCTCGTCGATGTTGAGCTTGACGATCTCCAGCTTGTCGCCGTGCTCGTTGGCGATCTCCTGGAGGATGGGCGCGACCTGACGGCACGGGCCGCACCACTCGGCCCAGAAGTCGACCAGCACGGGCTTGTCGCTCTTGAGTACGTCAGCTGCGAAAGAGGCGTCGGTGACAGCCTTCACGGTGCGCTCCTTACTTACTTCTCGTTGTTGGCCAGCCAGCGCTCGGAGTCGAGCGAGGCCGCGCAGCCGGTGCCGGCGGCGGTGATGGCCTGGCGGTAGGTGTGGTCGACGACGTCTCCCGCGGCGAACACGCCGTCGATGTTGGTCGCCGTGGACGGCGAGGCCACCTTGACGTAGCCGTTCTCGTCGAGATCGATCTGCCCCTTGACCAGCTCGGTACGCGGATCGTGCCCGATGGCCAGGAACAACGCGTCAGTGGCCAGCTCGCATTCCTCGCCGGTCTTGACGTTGCGCAGCTTCACGGCCTCGACGTGGGTGTCGCCGAGCACGTCCACGACCTCGGAGTCCCAGACGAAGCGGATCTTGTCGTTCGCGAACGCCCGCTCCTGCATGATCTTGCTGGCCCGCAGCTCGTCGCGGCGGTGCACCACGGTCACCATGCGGCCGAACCTGGTCAGGAACGTGGCCTCCTCCATCGCCGTGTCGCCGCCGCCGACAACCACGATGTCCTTGTTGCGGAAGAAGAAGCCGTCACAGGTCGCACACCAGGACACGCCGTGCCCCGACAGGCGCTTCTCGTTCTCCAGGCCGAGCTCCCGGTAGCCGGAACCCATCGCCAAAATGACGGACTTGGCGTAGTAGGTGTCGGTGTGGGTCTTGACGACCTTGGGGTTGGCCTCCAGGTCCACCTCGACCACGTCGTCCGTCACCAACTCGGCACCGAATCGCTCGGCCTGCTTGCGCAGGTTGTCCATGAGGTCGGGGCCCATGATGCCGTCGGGGAAACCGGGGAAGTTCTCCACGTCGGTGGTGTTCATGAGAGCGCCGCCGGCTGTGACGGAGCCCTCGAAGACCAGCGGCTTGAGCTCGGCGCGCGCGGAGTAGACGGCCGCGGTATAGCCAGCTGGGCCGGATCCAATGATGATCACGTTACGAACGTCGCTCAACGCTCCACGCCTTCCTCGTCTGCTGTTGCACCCGCGTCAACAGATCCTAGGCCGCCGTGATTCCCTGCTCCGCACACGACGCCCCCACATGGGCCCCCCGCACAGCGAAAGAGCCCGCCTGGGCGGGCTCTTTACGCGTGCTCTGCCTACCAGTGGCCCAGAGCGGGCTTCCGGAGGTTCTTACAGTTGAACGGGTCCACGATGTCGATCCGCAGCTTCTGCGTGGCCTTGTCCTTCCAGGAAGCCACGATGAGGGCCTCCTGTCCGTTGTACTGGCCCTGGTCCACCGCGTACGTCGGCAGCTTCGACCGGCTCGCCACCCGGCTCACGCACTTGTCGACCTTGCCCGCGTCGTCGGGACCCTCAGGGATCATGCGCTGGAAGCCGAACATGCCTTCCAGCGGCTGGCGCAGGTCCTGGTCGCTGTAGTTGTGGCCGCTGTCGGTCAGCCCGTACGACTTGGCCCGCGGATGCACCTTGGCCGGTGTCGTGGGCGCGGGCTGCGCCTGGACGCCACCGTTCGTGGCCTCGCTGCCACCGCCGGCGCTCACCAGCAGGCTGGTCGAGGTCACGACCGCGCCCACCACCGCCGCGGCCGCCGCGGCCGCGATCGCGGGCATCGCCCATCGGCGCCGCCGCGAGGCCCGGCGCTTGGCCGGGACGATCGTGCCGTCGTCGGAGACCACTCCAAGGCGTACCGGTTCGCGGGCCGGTTCGCGGGCCGGCTCGGGGGCTGCTTCGGTGGCCACCTCGACTGGTCGCTCCCACGGGGAGTCCCGCATGAGCTCATCCCAGTCGGGTGGTTCCACGAGGCCGACACCTCCCCGCCGGGACTCCGCCTCGGCGGCCAAGGCCTTGTCGATGCGCAGTGCGACACCCATCGGCATGGCCGGTGTGGGGGTCGCCGCGAGCACCTCGCGAACCGCCGCCAGGTCTGCCAGCAGCTCCCCACAGGGGTCGCAGACCGCGAGATGCCCGCGGACCTGGCGCGCCGTGTCGACGTCTAGGAGACCCTCGGCCAGCTCGGCCAGGATTTCCAGATCGTAGTGCGTATCACCCGTCACGAAGTTCTGCTCCCTTCGCGGATGAGACGCGATTGAGGTCCGATCGGTTCCGCAGATGCGAAAGAATTGGGGCAAGTTTCGCGCGCCCTCGCGCGCACCTGCTCTTCACCGTGCCGCTCGGCACTTGGAGCACCTGAGCTGCGTCTTCGACCGAGTAGCCCATCATGTCGACGAGCACCAGCGCCGCGCGCTGGTCGCTGGGCAGCAGTTTGAGCGCGGCCGAAACCTCCATCGAGACCTCGCGCTCGACGGTCTGGTCAGGCAGCGGGGTCTCACGCTCGGCGGCCTCGATCAGCTCGTCGTCCGCGACGGGTCTGACCGATTTACGGCGCATCCGGTCGAGGCAGGCATTGACCACGATCCGGTGGAGCCAGGTGGTGACGGCCGCCTCGCCGCGGAACGTGGCGGCCTTGCGGTATGCGGAGACGAAGGCATCCTGCACGGCGTCGGCGGCCTCGTCAGGGTCACCGAGCGTACGCAGGGCGACCGCCCACATACGGTCGCGGTGTCTCTTGACGATTTCGCTGAAGGCGTGTGGATCCCCGTTGATATGCGCGGTCAGCAGCTCGGCGTCTGTGACCGCCGGCCGCTCCGCTGCTGAGGGTGTCTCGGGTGGGGAGTTCACAAGAGGGATTCCTGATTTATGCCGATCCGGGAGAGTGCACCACTACCTCATAGATGGTGCCATGAAAGTTGCCCGCATCCGCCGGAAGACGCGTAAACCAGATCAAAACGTACTGACCGGTTGCCGGTTGATCAGGGGCCAGCGTGGTCTTGCCGGCCGCGTTCTTCTGAGTCGCCACCGTCTTCAGCGAGCCCAGATCGGACGAGTCGCCCACCTTGAGCTCGACCGTCGCACCCGGAGCATCGGACAGCGTAGCGACCACGTCGCTGATCTGCATGGACTTGCCCATGTCGAGCAGCAGGCCGACGCCCTTCTTCAGGTTGCCCAGGTCGGCGCTGGTGTAGCCCTCCGTCTTCCACAGGGTGCTGGGCTTGCCGTCGATGGCGAGTTCGGCCATGTCGGACTTCTCGTCCTTGTCGCCGAGTGGGTCGAATCCCTGTGCCTTCTTCGGCTTGACCACCTGGGCCTCGGCCGAGGCCGACGTGGAGCTGCTGGGGGTGCCGCCCTTTGCCTCGGGCGTGGTCGGGCTGCCCAGGCTACGGCCGATCGTCCAGGCGCCGACGCCCACGGCCGCGATGACGAGCAGCACGACCAGCGTCATCAGCACCCGGTTGAGCGTGCTGCCGCCGCCGTTGTGCGGGGGGCGCGGCGTGGGCGGCAGCGGCGGGACCGTGAGTTGCTGGCGGTGCGCGATGTCCAGGCCCTCGGTGTGGGAGGCGGAGGCCACCGCGGGGGTCGAGGGGTAGGCGATCGGGATCGGCATGGGCCTGGCCACGTCGGCCAGCGCCTCGGCGACCTGGGACGGGCTGGCCAGCGCGCCCTGACCCTTGCGGGCCTCGGGCAGGCACGCGCGTACGGTGACCGTGTCGAGGTAGCTCGGCACCCCGGCGGTGACCTGGCGGGGCGTGCAGAAGTGACCGTCGGTCATGGGGGCCGCGGGCAGCCCGCCCTCTTCCTCGTCGCCCGGCCAGTGGCCGGTCAGCCCCGCGTACAGCAGCCGGCCGAGGCCCTCGGCGTCGTCGAGCGCCGGCTGGTCGGTGGTGAGCCCGGACAGCGCCGCGTCGACGGCCACGCCGAGCACCTTGACCGTGTTGCCGGTCGTCCACACCAGGTGGGACGGGCGCAGGCACAGGTGGTAGAGCTGCGCCTCGTGGGCGTGCGCGAGGGCCTCCGCGGCCTCGGCCACCAGCCCGGCCGCCCGCTCGGGCTCCAGCGGGCCGGAGGCGAGCAGGTCGGTCAGGGACTCGCCGGTGACCCACTCGCTGACGACGTAAGCGGCCTTCTCTTCCTCCGCGGCGTCGAACACCTGCGTCAGGCGCGGGTCGGTCAGCCGGCTCGCGGCGCGGGCGGCCGTGACGACCTCGTGCACGCGGGGGAAGTCGGGCGCGAACGTGTGGACGGCCACGGGCCGCGCGAGTATCTCGTCGATGGCCTTCCACAGCGTGGCGCCGTCGGACTCGCTGACGCGGTCCTCGAGCCGGAAACGCTCGGCCAGACGGGTGCCGGGTTCGACGGCCGACGTGCTCACAGGCTCACTCCGCTTGGCCGATCGGGCGTGTTCATGACTTGAATCACCTGCGTGGTGGTGTCCCACGAAGGCACGCTATGCCGGGTGGATCCGCCCACGCCCCTCCTGCTTCCATTCGCGCGTGTCGGGCTCCATGGTAGTGCCGAGTGGAATCGGCCCGCGTTCTTTACCGACCTACCCGCCCCGCGACCATCCCAACGATGGAATTGACCTCCGGGATGCGCATTCTGTGGGCGACGCCGAGATAGAGCAGCAATCCCAGGCCCCCGCCCACGGCCAGCACGATCAGGGAGTTGACGAACCCTAGCCCGGTGAACACTCCCGTGACCACCCAGACCGCCGCCAGCGCCACCGCGGCCGTGGGCATGGCCGCGAGGTACATCCTGGTCAGCGCCATGCCGATGGTCCAGCCGCCCAGCCCTCGGACCCGGCGGCTGGCCAGCCACCAGGCGGCGAGCCCGCCCAGCGCGTACGCGATGGCGTACGCGAGCGCCAGCCCCATCACGACGTAACGGGCCGGCAGCAGCGCGTTGAACAGCACCATGAGGGCCGCGTTGACCGCCGTCGTGCCCGCGCCGATGAAGACCGGCGTGCGGGTGTCGCCGAAGCTGTAGAAGACCCGGAGCAGCAGCTGGAACAGTGCGAACGGCACCAGCGCGAGCCCGTACACCTGCAGCACGTTGCCGATGTAGACGGCGTCGGCGACGCTGTTGGCGCCGTGGCCGTAGATGGGCACGGTGATCGCCGGACCGAGCACCATGAGCAGCAGCGACACCGGCACCATGAGCGAGCAGATCAGCCGCACGCTCGACCCGAACTCGCTGCGCACGTCGTCGAGCCGCCCTTCGCCGACGGCCCGGCTCATCCTGGGCAGCATGGCGGTGATCACCGAGACGCCGATGACGCCGTACGGGAGCTGGAAGAGCTGGAACGCCAGCGTGTACGGGCTGATGCCGTGGCCGCTCACCACCTCTCCCGCCGCGCTGGCGAGGTTGGTGGTCAGCATGAAGCCGAGCTGAGTGACGATCACGTAGCCGATCGTCCAGACGCCGGCCCTGCCCATCTCGCCCAGCCGGGCGTTGCGCACGTCGAAGCGGGGCACGAAGGCGAATCCCACCCGCTTGAGCGCGACGACGAGGATGGCCGCCTGGACCACGATGCCCGCCGTGGTGCCCACGCCGAGCAGCGCCAGGCCACCGGTGCTGACCATGTTGACGTCGCTGCCGAAGCCCAGCACGGCGTAGACCAGGAACACCCCGATGACGACCAGGTTGTTGGCCACGGGGGCCCACATGGGAGCGCCGTAGCGGTCGCGGGTGTTGAGGATGGCGCCGGCCACCGCGCCGACGCCGAAGAAGGCGAGCTGCGGCAGGATGAAGCGGGCCAACATGACCGCGGCCTCGTATTTGGGGCTGGTCGGAGCCCAGTCGGTGTAGAGGTCGATCAGCAGCGGCGCGGCGAACACCGCCACCACCGCCACCCCGATCAGCACCACCGCGGAGAGCGTCAGCAGCCGCTGCTCGTACGCCCGGCCGCCGTCGGGGTCGTGCTGCTGCGCCCGGACGATCATCGGCACCACGACGCTGCTCAGCACGCCGAGAAGGAGCAGGTCGAGGATGCTGTACGGGATCGCGTACGCGGCGTTGTAGGAGTCGCCCAGTGCGGCCGTGCCGATGGCGTAGGCCAGCACCATGGTCCGCACGAACCCCGTCACCCTGGACACCATCGTGCCCGCCGCCATGACGGCGCTGGCCCGAAGCATGCGGCTCATACGGACTCACTCTCCCGGGTCTTGGCTGCGCGCGCGAGCTTCCGTTCTGACCTGCGTCGCAGCACCCGCGTCACCACGGCGGCGAGCATCACGGTCAGCGCGGCGCCCACGATCACCGAGGCGATCCCGGTGTAGCCGGTCGTACGGATGGTCAGCCGCTGCGGCTCGCCGTACGGCTGGCCGTCGGCCGTCTTGAGCTGGACGGTCACCGTCGCGTCGCCGCTGGTGCCGGGGGCGGCGTTCATCGGCACCTGCACCATGCCGCTCTGCCGAGGGCCGATCGTCATCGGCTCCTGCTTCGGCGGGAAGTTGACCTGCAGCAGCTCGGGGTTGTTGGACGTGACGTCGATGTGGAGGGCGATCGGCACGCCCAGCTCGTTCTTGACGCTGATCGGGATCACGCCGCTGCTGCCCGCCAGCGTGCGCGTCCGGTTGGGGCCGGACCCGGTGATCTTGATCATGTCGATCTGGGCCGTCACCGCCGCGTTGACCAGCTTGTACGCCGAGCGGCCCACACGGGTGTTGTTGCGCCAGGCCGACGAGGTCAGCCTGAGCACCGCCGCGTCGAAGGCCGACGGCGCCTTGCTCTCCGTGATCAGGGACGTGAGCTGCGCCTCCGAGGTGACCTCCTTGACCGGGGTGAGGTATTTCCCGGTCAGCTCGTCCTTGCGGTCCTGATCGGTGTAGGTCAGCCCGGCGCGCGGGACGGCCAGTCTCGTCGGCTTCAGCGAGTCGATCGGGGTCAGCTTCAGCCAGGGCAGCTTGGTCGCGGTCTTCATCAGCTCGGTGACGAGCTTCGGGTTGGGGTCCCAGCGGCGCGACGGGGCGATGACGATCGACCTGGGCGACGTCTGGCCGGGCTCCGCGGCGATCATCGCGGTCTCGGCGATGAAGCGTTGCGTGCTGAGCAGCGTCGATGTGCCGGCCGCCGGCTCGAACAGCTTGCTCAGCCCGGCGTCGGCCATCAATGCGGTGACGGGCCCGTTCACCGAGTCGAGCGTGGCGGCGGCGTCGGGCGTGAACGGCACGGGTGGCTGCGGCGGCAGGTTGGTGGGGTTGAGCAGGACCTTGTCGACCTTGTCCGTGCTGACGGAGAGCAGGTCGAGCGCGTCGGCGTCGAGCACGCCCGCGGGCGGCCAGTTGACGTTCGTCTTGACCTCGCGCCGCAGCAGCGACGCGAGCTTCTGCTTGCCCAGCGCGATCGCCTTGCCGGGCTGCGCGTCCAGCCCCTGGTGCGCGAGCGCGGCCACGTCGGGATCGGCGTACGGGACCGCGAACACCGGAGAGGCGGCCAGCGCGGTGCCCATGGTCGTCAGCCAGCTCGTGGCCTCGGCGCTGGCCGGCCTGTCCTGGACGCCGTCCTTGGTCTTGACCTGGTACTTCGCCTTGGACATCGCGGTGAGGTCGTCGAGCAGGCCGGGCTCGACGAACCAGCTGACGTTCTTGGGGGCCGCCTGCGCGATGCGCGCCAGATCGGCGAGCCGCCCCTTGCCGGTCACCGACTGGCTCAGCTTGTCGTCCAGGAACAGGGGGTTGTCGGTCGCCCGGTGCGGCTGGTCGATGACGGGCAGGGCGATGGCGAGCTTGTTGCGCGGCAGCTTCGGCACCGTGGGCGGCGCGTAGGTGACGTACGTGCGCTGCGCGGGGGTGATCGCCACGTTGAACTGGGACACCTCCACGGCCACCGGGTAGACCCCGAAAGAGGGGACCGCGGGGTAGGTGAGCTGCGCGGGCGTCGCGATGAACTCCCAGGTCACCTGGGCGCCCGCGGCCAGCGCCTGGACGTCGAAGCGGGAAGTGGGGGAGACGTTGGGCGGGAGTGCCGCCGGGTCGCTCTCGTAGGCGGCCATGGTGGCGCGGTCGGGGAACTTCTGTGGCGAGTAACGCAGGCGTACGCTCAGGCCGTTCATCGGCGTGCTGCCGTTGTTGCGCAGCGTGCCGGTGAACTTGATCACATCGGCCCGCGAGGTCGCCGGCTGCGGCGACATCGATGAAATCGAGAGGGAAATGTTCTGCCTGCTCGCCTTCGCGGTCTTCGTGGCAGCCGCGCCCGGCGCGGTCGCCACCACGGTGAAGGCGAGCAACGCGAAGAGCAGCGTGGCCTTACGGATCACGCGAATGCCCGAGCTGGAGTACGACGACGCACGCCCGCAATGGTACGGGTTCAGTGCCGCCGCGCGACCGCCTCACGTGATCCTTTCGCGCGGAGGTCGACCATCTTGCCTGGCAGGAGCGCCAACAGGTCGAGCACGCGCAGGGCCAGTGCGGTGTGCCGTTCGCCGGTGGCCGTGTAGACCGGATCGTCGTAGACGGGATCGTCGTCGTCCAGCAGCCGGTCGTCGACGAACATGGGCAGCGACTTCGGCAGCAGCAGCGGGCACACCAGCCCGCTCGCGTAGTCGGTGGCCGCGTTGACCACGTGGGCCGGGGCCGGTCGCACCCGGCGTACACCGAGCACTCCACCGACGGCTCCCAGCGGCGGTGGCGCCGACACGGGGGAGGTGAACGCGATGACGACCTCGCGGCCGACCCTCGTGGCGACTTCGAGCACAGTGACCATCAGGCACCTGTCGGGTGCCGCCGAGACCGCCTCCGGCAGATCTTCCGCGCATGTCATGGGACGCGGAAGGCGTACGATCTCATGATGGACCTGGTGTGCGAGGAGCCAGCGGTGGATCGCGAGGGCGTCCTTCATATAGTCCTCCTTGCCTTGTTCCATGGCCCCCGACGGTCCCAAGACCGACGGTAACCCCGACCCGGTGTGGCTCGGGGGATATGTTTCGGCAGCACAAGAAGGACCAATCCGCTTGTCCGACTCAACTCTGACTGACAGCCAGCGACGGGCCATGACGGACCTGTTCCGCAAGATCGCACCGGTGGCCGACGAGCTCGGCCGCCTCTTCGCCGCGCAGGGGCACGAGCTGGCCCTCGTCGGCGGACCCGTACGCGACCTGCTGCTCGGCCGCATCGGCAACGACCTCGACCTGACCACCGACGCCCGCCCCGAGCGGGTGCTGGAGATCGTCAGGGACTGGGCCGACGCCGTGTGGACGATCGGCATCGACTTCGGCACCGTGGGGCTGCGCAAGGGCAGCTGGCTGATCGAGGTGACGACGTACCGGAGCGAGTCGTACGACCCGAAGTCGCGCAAGCCCGAGGTCATGTACGGCGAGACGCTCGAGGAGGACCTGGAGCGGCGCGACTTCGCGGTCAACGCGATGGCCGTGCGGCTGCCCGGGCACGAGTTCGTCGACCCCTACGGCGGGCTCGACGATCTGCGGGCCAAGGTGCTGCGCACGCCGGGCACCCCCGAGCAGTCCTTCGGCGACGACCCGCTGCGCATGCTGCGGGCCGCCCGGTTCGCCTCGCAGCTCGGGTTCCGCGTGGACGAGCAGGCCGTGGCGGCGATGACCGAGATGGCCGGGCGCATCGAGATCGTCTCGGCCGAGCGCATCCGCGACGAGCTCGACAAGCTCATCTGCGGCGCCAACCCGCGCGAGGGCCTGCGGCTGCTCGTCGAGACCGGCCTGGCCGCGCACGTGCTGCCCGAGCTGCCCAAGCTCCGCCTGGAGATCGACGAGCACCACCGGCACAAGGACGTCTACGAGCACACGCTGACCGTGCTCGACCAGGCCATCGCGCAGGAGGAGGACGGCAAGCCCGACCGGACCCTGCGCTGGGCGGCGCTCCTGCACGACATCGGCAAGCCGAAGACGCGCCGCCACGAGACGGGCGGGCGGGTGTCGTTCCACCACCACGAGGTGGTCGGCGCGCAGATGACGAAGAAGCGGCTCACCGAGCTGAAGTTCCCCAAGGACGTGGTGACGGACGTCGCGCGCCTGGTCGAGCTGCACCTGCGCTTCCACGGCTACGGCACGGGCGAGTGGACCGACAGCGCCGTACGCCGTTACGTGCGCGACGCCGGTCACCTGCTGGACCGGCTGCACAAGCTGACCAGGGCCGACTGCACCACGCGCAACAAGCGCAAGGCGGCGGCGCTGTCCCGCACCTACGACAACCTCGAGGAGCGCATCTCCAGGCTCGCCGAGGAGGAGGAGCTGGCCAAGATCCGCCCCGAGCTGGACGGCAACGAGATCCAGCGCGTCCTGGGCGTCGGGCCCGGGCCGGTGGTGGGGCGCGCCTACAAGTTCCTGCTCGAGCTCAGGCTCGACAAGGGCCTGATCGGCAAGGAGGCGGCTACCGAGGCGTTGTCGGAGTGGGCTCGGTCGAACGGCCTTGGCGGATGATCATCCGGTAGACGAGGGCCGCCACGGGGTAGCCGACGGAGATGATCGCGACGGCGACGTAGGACTTGCCGTTGGCGGGCAGGATCACCGCCGCCAGGGCCGCGGCCAGCACGTACATGCCGTTGAAGAGCATGTCGTAGATGGAGAACGCGCGGCCCAGGTAGATGTCCTCGACGTCGCGCTGGACCGTGGTGTCGGCGCAGATCTTGACGCTCTGCCCGGCCACCCCGAGCACGAACCCGGCCGCCGGCAGCCCCCACTCCTGGAACGGCAGCACCAGCGCGGCCGTCAGCACCCCGGCCGCCGACAGCGCGATCGGCACCCACCGCGTGATCGTGAACCGCGCGGTCGCGTACGGGGTGATGATCACGGCCAGGAAGTAGCCGACACCGGACGTGGCCACGACGATACTGACCCCGCGCAGGGCGGCCTCGGGGTCGCCGTCGGTGAAGTAGTAGCGGTAGAGGATGATGCCGAGCGCGGTCGCCATGCCGTAGAGGAAGCGGTGCGCGGCCATCGCTCCCACAGTGGCGGCGGCCACGCGGTGGCGGACGAGGTGTCCGGCGCCGTCCGCGAGCCCGATCAGCACGTTGCGCAGGGCCTCGCGCGCCTGCGGCTTCCTGGGGTCGTACTCCGGGCCGAGCAGGTCACGTGCCATCGTCCGGGCCACCAGCGCGCTCAGCCCGAACACCACGCCGGAGGTCACCAGCAGCAGCGCGACGCCCCGGTCGGTGCCGCCGAACACCTCGCGCAGCAGGAACCCCACGCCCGCGCCCACGAACGTCAGCACGGTGCCGGAGGTGGGGACGACCGCGTTGGCCGCCATCAGCCGGTCGGCCGGCACCACGTGCGGCAGTGAGGCGCCGAGCGCGGACAGGAAGAACCTGTTGACCCCGAGGACGCCGAGCGCCGCCGCGTAGAACACCGGGTCCGGCACGTCGGCGGCGACCAGCCCCGCCGTGACCAGCAGGAGCGCACCGCGCACGATGGGCGCGACCACCAGGATCTGCCGTCGCGACCAGCGGTCGATGAAGACGCCGACGAAGGGCCCGAGCACGCTGTACGGCAGCAGCAGCACGGCCAGCCCCGCGGCCACCTCGATCGCGGTCGTCTGGCTCTCGGGGCTGAAGAAGGCGAACCCCGTCACGCCGAACTGGAAGATCCCGTCGGAGAACTGGGAGATCAGCCGGGTGGCGAACAACCGGCGGAAATCTCGGCCCCGCAGGACGACACGTAGGTCGGCGACGAACGACACGCCGCAAGCCTAGTCCTCCGCGTCCCCTACGATGCCGGGAGATGTTCGCGTTGCAGGCGGCCCATGGGTTACCAGCGGTCGGCATGATCTCGTACGCTTCATAGCGTGACGATTGAGGAACACGTTGTGCTGGTCGACAGCGCCGGCCACGCACTCGGCACCGCGCCCAAGTCCGAGGTGCACGGTCGCGAGACGCCGCTGCACCTGGCGTTCTCCAGCTACGTCTTCGATCACGAAGGCCGCGTGCTGCTCACCAGGCGGGCAGACCGCAAGGTCACCTGGCCGGGGATCTGGACCAACAGCTGCTGCGGCCACCCGCTGCCGGGCGAGCCGCTGGACCGGGCGGTCGAGCGGCGGCTCTCCTACGAGCTGGGGCTCGCGGTGAAGAGCATCGACCTGATGCTGCCGACCTTCGCCTACCGCGCCGTCATGGCCAACGGGATCGTCGAGCACGAGCTCTGCCCGGTCTACCGCGTCACGGTCTCCTCGCCCGTCGTGCCCAACCCCGAAGAGGTGGGGGAGACGCGGTGGATGCCGTGGAAGGAGTTCACCGAGGGGGTGCTGAACGGGCTGCTGGCGATCTCGCCCTGGTGCCGGGAGCAGGTGCCGCTCCTCGACGAGCTCGGCTCCGACCCGGCGACCTGGCAGCCCGCGTCGCCGTCCGAGCTGCCCCCTGCGGCGCGCGTGTAGCGCGGCGCCGGGGGCAGCATCAGCGGCGGGTCAGCGCTCGACCTCGCCCCGGATGAACTTCTCGACGTACTCCCGGGCCTCGTCGTCCGAGAACTGCTCCGGCGGCGACTTCATGAAGTACGAGGAAGCCGAGAGGATGGGCCCCCCGATCCCGCGGTCGAGGGCGATCTTGGCGGCCCGTACCGCGTCGATGATGATCCCCGCCGAGTTGGGCGAGTCCCAGACCTCGAGCTTGTACTCGAGGTTGAGCGGCGTGTCGCCGAACGACCGCCCCTCCAGCCGCACGTACGCCCACTTCCGGTCGTCCAGCCACGGCACGTGGTCCGACGGCCCGATGTGCACGTCGGCCTTGCCCATCTCGTGCGGGATCTGCGAGGTGACCGACTGCGTCTTGGAGATCTTCTTCGACTGGAGCCGCTTGCGCTCCAGCATGTTCATGAAGTCCATGTTGCCGCCGAAGTTGAGCTGGTACGTGCGCAGCAGCTCCACCCCGCGGTCCTCGAACAGCTTGGCCAGCACGCGGTGCGTGATCGTGGCACCGACCTGCGACTTGATGTCGTCACCGACGATCGGCACCCCGGCCTCGGTGAACTTCTCCGCCCACACCGGGTCGGAGGCGATGAAGACCGGCAGCGCGTTGACGAAGGCGACACCCGCGTCGATGGCGCACTGCGCGTAGAAACGGTCCGCCTCCTCCGAGCCCACCGGCAGGTAGGAGACCAGGACGTCGACCTGGTTGTCACGGAGCACCTGGACCACGTCGACGGGCGCCTCGTCGGACTCCTCGACGATCTCCCGGTAGTACTCACCCAGGCCGTCGAAGGTGTGGCCGCGCTGGACCGTCACCCCCGTGGGCGGCACGTCGCAGATCTTGATCGTGTTGTTCTCGCTGGCGACGATCGCCTCCGAGAGGTCCCGGCCGACCTTCTTGGCGTCCACGTCGAACGCAGCGACGAACTCGACGTCGCCGACGTGGTAGTCGCCGAACTTCACGTGCATCAGGCCCGGCACCCGTACCTCCGGGTCGGCGTCCTTGTAGTAGTGAACGCCCTGGACCAGCGACGACGCGCAGTTGCCGACACCGACAATGGCCACGCGAACCGAACCCATCGCACTCGCTCCCTTACTCATCAGTTGACGTGGTATCTCCTTCGGGCCTGTCCTCGGACGAGGCCCGACGCTCCGTTGCGATCAGCTCGTTCAGCCAGCGCACCTCGCGCTCGACCGACTCGAGCCCATGACGCTGCAGCTCGAGCGTGTAACTGTCGAGACGCTCCCTGGTGCGCGCCAGCGCTGTGCGCACCGCGTCGAGCCGCTCCTCCAACCGGCTGCGACGCCCTTCGAGGATGCGCAGGCGCACCTCCGCCTCGGTGTGGCGGAAGAACGCGAAGTGCACGCCGAAGCTCTCGTCCTCCCAGGCGGAAGGACCGGCCTGCGTCAGCAGCTCTTGCAGCCGTTCCTTGCCTTCGGCGGTCAGCTTGTAAACGATCTTCGACCGGCCGCCGACGATCGTGGCAGGAGCGGGCTGCTCCTCCGCGATGAGGCCCTGAGTCAGCAGCGACCGCAGACAGGGGTACAGCGAACCGTAGGAGAACGCGCGGAACATCCCCAGCAGGGCGTTGAGCCGTTTGCGCAGCTCATAGCCGTGTAGCGGAGTCTCGTGCAGTGACCCGAGCACGGCCAGTTCCAAGACCCTGCCCTGTCCGCCGGCCACCGGAACCGCCTCCTCTCGCGTCGATGTATCGAGCCGATACATCTTGAGGATACGTCGACCCGCTATATGGCTGCAATCTACGAATCTGCCAAGCCGTTGGGATGGAGTCGCAAAACGCCGTAGTCTGGCGCTCATGTGGTCACAGAGAAGGGTGGTGGATTACGGCCTGGCGAAACGGGCGGTGGTCCGCTCTCTGCGCGCGGGGCGTTCGTCGCGCGGCGATGTCTGTGACGCACAGCCGTACCTCCTTCGCGCGGCGCGCTATTTCGGCGAGCCGACCGAACGCCTCTGCCCGGTCTGCGAGAGGGAGAACGTCACCAACGTGACCTATGTCTACGGCGATTCCCTTGGGCGGCATGCCGGTCAGGCAAAGGTCACGTCAGAACTCGTCGCAATGGCTCATGATTACGATGAGTTCCGCGTGTACGTGGTCGAGGTCTGCCAAGGTTGTTCCTGGAACCACCTGACGGTTTCGTACGTCCTTGGCAACGGACCGCCTGACCCCGCCGGCCAAGCGTGAAGACCGAGGGCGGCGAGAACCTCACGCCCAACCGCCGTTTATGTTCCGACGACGATGCGAGGACGTGTTGAGTAACAGCATGAATGAGGGGACGGCCCGCCCGGGGAGGCGCCGTCGTTCCAGCTCATCCCGTTCTGTGCCCGCTGGTTCCCCCCCGCAAACCGGCGAACCGGGCTGGGGAGCGACGGAGCCGCCGCGTCGTCCGGAAGCCGCCTACGAGCAGACCGGGGCCATGGCGGCGCAGCCGTACGACGAGGGTCCCGGCCGCGGCGACCAGCCGCCGCCGCGCTCGCGCGCCCGCCAGGACCCGCGCACGCTGAGTAACCAGGAGACGATCGTCAGCGACGCGCCGCGGCGCTCGCGAAGGCGGGGCGAAGGCGGGCCGCCCGAGCCACCAGGGCCGCCGACCAAGAAGGACGGCGGGAAGGGTGGCTGGCGCAGGTTCGTGCCGAGCTGGAAGATCGTCGTGGCCGGGTTCGTGGTGCTCGCGGCCGGCTTCTTCGGCATGATCATGATCGCGTACGCCAACACGCCGGTGCCGGACGTCGACCAGGCCAAGGCCGACGCGGTCGCGCAGCAGAGCACCATCTACTACCGGGACGGCAAGACCGAGATCGCCAAGCTCGGCACGAAGCGCGTGATCGTCCCGATCTCGAAGATGGACCAGACGGTCAGGGACGCCGCGGTGGCCATCGAGAACAAGACGTTCTACGAGGACTCCGGCATCTCCATCTCCGGTATGTTCCGCGCGCTCTACATGACCGCGACCGGGCAGCAGCTGCAGGGCGCCTCGACGATCACCCAGCAGATGGCCAGTAACTACTACGACGGCCTCAACCGAGAGATCTCGATCAAGCGCAAGATCAGCGAGATCTTCGTCGCGGTCAAGATCAACGACAAGCTGTCCAAGGAAAAGATCCTTGAGAACTACCTGAACACCGTCAACTTCGGCCGGGCCTACGGCGTCGAGGCCGCCGCCAAGGCGTACTTCGGTGACCGCGCCACGGCCGCGAAGCTGACTCCCGAGCAGGGCGCCTATCTCGCCGCGCGCATCCAGCAGCCCAACTGGGAGCCTGACGCCCCCGCGCTCAAGGACCGCTGGACCACCACCATCCAGTACATGGCCCAGCAGTGGCCCGACAGGTACGGCAACCTCCCGCAGACCGCCAAGTGGCCCAAGATCCGCAAGGACAGCAACGAGAACGAGCTCGGTGGCCTCAAGGGCTACATGGTGATGCAGGTCCTGCAGGAGCTGAAGGATCGCGGCCTCCCCCCTGACGCGGTCAGGAGCAGCGGCTTCCACATCACCTCGACCTTCGACAGGAAGCTCATGCTGGCCGCCAAGGAGGCGGTGCAGAGCACGACCAGCAGCATGAGCAAGGAGTACCACGCGGGGCTGGCCGCCGTTAACCCGAAGAACGGCCGGATCCTGGCGTTCTACGGCGGCAGCAACTACGTCAAGGACCCGTTCAACGAGCCCTTCGACGCCAAGAAGCAGGCCGCCTCCGCGTTCAAGCCGTATGTGCTGGCGGCCTGGCTGCAGGCCGGCTACTCGCTCAAGAGCTACGTGCCTGGCAACGAGACGGTGCCGAAGGAGATTCCCGGCATCCAGAAGGAAGGCATCAGGAACAGCCACAACGTCGGCCAAGCCATCGATGTGGTCAAGGCCACCGCCCAGTCGGTCAACACGGCGTACGTGTCGATGGCATACGCGCTGCCCGGCAAGATCGATGAAGTGAAGAACCTCGTCGAGTCGGCCGGGTTCGACCAGAAGCGTATGGAAGCCGACGTCAACGAGCACAGCTACCAGTTCGCCATCGGCAGCGCCCCGGTGAGCGCGGTCGAGCAGGCCGCCGGCTACTCCATCTTCGCCAACGGCGGCAAGTACACCAAGTACCACGTCGTGCAGGAAGTCAGGCAGGGCAAGCAGGTCGTCTACCCCGAGCAGCGGGCCTCCAAGCAGGTCGTCGACCCGGGCGTGGCCGCCGACGCCACGGTGGCCATGCAGGAGGTGCTGCGCAGCGGCACCGCGGCGGGCCAGGGCCTGGGCAACCGGCCGGCCGCCGGCAAGACCGGCACGAACAACAACGAGAAAGAGGCCTGGTTCGTCGGCTACACGCCGCAGATCTCGGCCGCCGTCGGGTTCTACCGCGAGCAGTGCAAGACGAAGAAGGGCAGGGTCGTGGAGCCCATCAACTCCAGCTGCCCGGAGACGCCCCGCGGCAAGCCGAGCTCGAAGTACAACAGGGACAACCCCTACTCGACGGCATACGAGGTGTCCCTGGGCTTCGAAGGGGCCGGTCCGCCCACGGCCACCTGGCACAAGTTCATGACGCTCGCCCACGAGGGCCTGCCCGTCGAGCAGTTCCCGAAGCGGGCCGAGATCGGGGTGCCCGAGAACATCGTGCCGAGCCCGACGCCCACGCCGAAGCCGACCGAGGACGACCCGTTCGACACCGGGGACGACCCGCTGGGCGACCAGGGCAACCAGGACTGCTTCGTCAACCCGTGCAACGACAACGTCACCCCCACCGAGGAGCCGACCATCGACGATGGCGGCGATGACACCGGGTTCCCGCAGACCGCCAACGGCGACGTGGCCGGCGGCAACAACGGCAACGGTCACGGCAACGGTGGCGGCCGGCTGCCCGCGCCGAAGCCCACGGGCTGGGCCTCGATGCCCAGGTCTGAGGAGCGGTGACGAGCACGGAGGCGCGCGCCCCCTTCGTGGCGCGCGCCGTGCCGTACCTCCCCCTGGGGCTGATCGCCGCCCTGGGGGCGACCCTCGCGTACGTGGTGCGGCTGCCGTGCCGCACCGGCGGCTGGAATGACCAGGTCTCGACGTACACGAACTTCTGCTACACCGACATCTACCCCCTGTACTTCGACAGGGAGCTGGCGACGCAGAACCCCTATTTCGCCCACGTGCCGTTCGACAAGCAGGTCGAGTACCCGGTCGTGCTGGGCGAGGTCATGCAGGTGATCAGCTGGATCGCCAGGGCGCTCACGCCTGACAGGGTCGCGCAGGCGGTCAGGTTCTACGACCTGACGGTCGTCCTGCTCGGCGTCTGCCTGGTGGCCGGCGTGCTGCTGATGGCCGCGGTGGCCGGGCCGACGCGGCGGTGGGACGCGCTCTGGTACGCCGTCTCGCCCGCCGTGGTGCTGGCCGCCTACATCAACTGGGACCTGGTCGCGGGCGCGCTGTCGATGGGCATGCTGCTGGCCTGGGCACGCCGCCAACAGGTGCTGGCCGGGGTGCTGCTGGGGCTCGCCATCGCGACCAAGTTCTACCCCTTGATGTTCCTGGGCGCGCTGTTCCTGCTCACGTGGCGTACCGGGCGATGGCGGCCGTTCCTGGTCACGCTGGCCTCGACCGCCGGCGCGTGGCTCGTCGTCAACGTGCCGTTCATGGTTTTAGCGTGGGATGGCTGGCGCAGGTTCTACGTCTTCTCCGAGGAGCGCGGGGTCGACTGGGGATCGCCGTGGCTGTTCTTCCAGAGCAAGGGCTGGGCCATCCTGGGCGAGGGCGACGTGAGCAGGCTCGGCATGGCCTCCCTGGCCATCCTGTGCCTGGGCATCGCCGTGCTCACGCTGGCCGCGCCGCGCCGGCCCCGGCTGGCGCAGATCTGCTTCCTGGCGCTGGCGGCCTTCATGATGACGAACAAGGTGTGGTCGCCGCAGTTCGTGCTCTGGCTGGTGCCGTTCGCCGTGCTGGCCAGGCCCAACTGGAAGCCGCTCGTGCTGTGGCAGCTCGCCGAGGTCTGGTACTTCGCCGCCATCTGGCTCTACCTGCTCGCCCAGCCACCGCTCAGCCGGAACGACCTGGGCATCGGTGACGACACGTACTTCACCGCCGTATGGGGGCGGGTCATCACGATCGGGATCATGATGGCGTTCGTGGTCAGGGACATCCTCCGTCCGCACAAGGATGTGGTGCGCCAGGCGGACATCGACGATCAGGGAGGCGGCGTCTTCGACGACGCGCCCGACCGGTTCACGCTCACCTCCGCCGTCCGATGATCACCCGCTCGGCCGGCCGGGACGCGCTGCTGCTCTGGCTCGGCTCGCGGGCCGGGCTGCTGATGGCGACGCTGCTCGGGACGGCGCTCACCGCGTACACCGGCAAGTGGCGCCAGTGGGACGCCGGGCTGTTCATCACGATCGCCCAGTACGGCTACGACGGCGAGCCCGGCCGGCCGGTGGACCAGGGGCTGCCCGCGTTCTTCCCCGGGTTACCGGTGGTGCTGCGGGCCGTGCACGTCATCGTGCCGGACTGGGCGGCGGCCGGGCTGCTGATCTCGCTGGTCGCCGGGGCGGTGGCCATGGTGGCGCTGGCCCGGCTGGCCGAGATGGAGGGCGCGTCCGGCTGGATGGCGGTGCTGGCGCTGCTGCTCTTCCCGATGGCGGTCTTCCTGGCGGCGGGCTACAGCGAGTCGCTCTTCCTGGCCTTCGCGATCCCGGCCTGGCTGGCCGCCAGGCGGGGGCTGTGGTCCGCCGCCGCGCCGCTCGCGGCGGGGGCCTCGTGCGTGCGGATCACGGGGCTGTTCCTCGCGATCGCGCTCGTCGTGGAGTTCGTCACGCACAAGGAGTCCGTACGGCGGGCCGGATGGCTGGCCGTGCCGTTCGTGCCGCTGGTGGCGTACTCGTACTACCACTACAGCCGCTCGGGGGACTGGCTGGCCTGGAAGCATGCGCAGGAGGCCGGGTGGGGGCGCGACTTCGTGTGGCCCTGGCAGGCGTGGAAGACGACCTGGCGCTCGGCCATGGGCTCCGACGACTTCGCCGTGGCCTTCCGGATGGAGATCGCCGGGGCCGTGGTGGCGTTCGCGGTGCTCATCTGGCTGCTCCTGCTGCGCAGGTGGAGCGAGCTTGTCTACACGGGGTTGCAGGCGGCGGCGCTGATGACGTCGGCGTACTACCTGTCGATCCCGCGCTCGCTGCTGCTGTGGTTCCCGCTGTGGGTGCTGGTCGCGAAGGTCTCGACCAGGAAGCCGTGGGTGCTGGTGCTGTACGCGCTGATCCTCGGGCCGCTCATGCTGCTCAACGCGGGGCGGTTCCTGAGCGGCGCGTGGGCGGGCTGATCTCTATACCCGCTTCTTCGTCTAAGTAATCCAGGAAAGTTATCCACAGGCTGTGTGTATTTCCTAGAGGTTCTTCCGCAGGAACGCGATGTCGTCGGCCTGGCCCTCGGCGGGCGTCTCCACCACGATCGGCGCCCCGGCCGCCCGGCAGACCGCCAGGATCAGGTCGGGATCGATCTTCCCCTTGCCCAGGTTGGCGTGGCGGTCGGCGCCGGAGTCGAAGTCGTCGCGCGAGTCGTTGCAGTGGACCAGGTCGATCCGCCCGGTGATCGCCTTGACCCGCTCGACCAGGTCGACCAGCTCCTCGCCGCCCGCGTGCGCGTGGCAGGTGTCGAGGCAGAAGCCCACGTCGAACCCGTCGAGCGCCTCCCACAGGCGGGCGATGCGCTCCAGCTTGCGCGCCATCGCGTTGCCGCCGCCCGCGGTGTTCTCGATCAGCACGGGGATCGGGCACTCCATGCGCTCGAACACCTTGCGCCAGTTGTCGAACCCCGTCTGCGGGTCGTCGTTCTTGTTGACGTGGCCGCCGTGCACGATCAGGCCCTTGGCGCCGAGGCCCGCGGCCGCCTTGAGGTGCTGCTCGAGCAGCTTGCGGCTGGGGATCCTGATGCGGTTGTTCGTCGTGGCCACGTTGACCAGATAAGGGGCGTGGATGTAGATGTCGACGCCCTCGACCGGCTTGGCGGGCAGCACCGGTTTGTCGTAACCCTGGGGATCCCCGAGGAAGAACTGCACCACCTCGGCCCCCACCTCCGCGGCGTGAGCGGCGGGGTCGTCCTGATTGACATGGGCTCCGATGCGCAGCATGTCACGAGCTTATCCGTTTGGTGGAGGCGCGTTCGGGAAGTCGGCTGGCGCCCCCTAAGCGAGGAGAAGCGACATGACACGATGGCGCTGGCGCACGCTCGTCTTATTGATCTACGTGGTGATCGGGATCTACGTGGCCTGGGTGTACGACTACATCACCCCCGGACTGCTCAGGGACGTGGCGGAGGCGTTGCTGGCGGTGTTCCTCTGGTTCCTGGTCCTGCTCGGCATAGACCTGCACATCGGCAGGTGAACCACATATCGAACGGCCCCGGAGCACGTGCGCCGGGGCCGTCGCTCATGGATGGGGAAGGAAACCGCCGTGGGCGATGCCGAGCGCGGCCCCGACGAACGACCCCACGAGGCCGATGATGTTGAGCGAGCGCTGCGGCGTGGTCACCGACACGTACTGGGAATAGAGACCGACGCCGAAGCCGAGCGTGCCGAACCATGACGAGATCATGTGCGCGGATACCCAGAACGTCGAGATGAACGCCACCACACCGCACGCCAGTGCGGCCACGGCCAGGGCGTTCTCCGCAGGGTGTGAATGTCCGTCGGTGTTGAGTGTGAGCCTGAACCGCTCCTTTTCGGAGGGTTGAAGCACATGTGGCACTGTGACCACCCCCTAGGTTTCCTAAAGGCCTTCCCACGTACTCGCGACTGGTAACCTGGGGCACGCTGCGTTGTGATGGGTGATCCATCACCCCGGCTGCCGAAAGGGGCGCCCGGGCACAGGCGTCAGCGTCCTCCTGTCACGGCAGAGTGTCGTGACCGCAAGAGTCCAGAGGAGGTTGGAGTCCCGCATGCGTCGTTACGAAGTAATGGTCATTCTGGACCCTTCGCTCGATGAGCGCACTGTCGCGCCGTCCCTCGACCAGTTCCTCTCCGTGGTCCGCAACGACGGCGGCACCGTGGAGAAGGTCGACGTCTGGGGCCGTCGCCGTCTCGCCTACGACATCGACAAGAAGTCGGAAGGCATCTACGCCGTCATCGACCTGTCCGCGGAGCCCGCGACGGTCAAGGAGCTCGACCGGCAGATGAACCTCAACGAGGGCATCCTGCGTACCAAGGTTCTGCGTCCGGACGTGCACTAACCCCGGCTTTTGTCGGGGGAGCCCCGTACTCTGAGCCGTAACCCAAGCGAAGGCGTGCAGGAAGGCGAGCGCTAGCCATGGCAGCAGGCGACACCGTAATCACCATTGTCGGCAACCTCGTCGACGACCCGGAGCTGCGCTTCACCCCGACGGGTCAAGCCGTGGCTCGATTCCGCATCGCGTCCACTCCGCGGTTCATGGACCGCCAGACCAACGAGTGGAAGGATGGCGAAAGCCTCTTCCTGACCTGCAACGTGTGGCGGCAGGCGGCGGAGAACGCCGCCGAGAGCCTGCAGCGCGGCATGCGGGTCATCGTGCAGGGGCGGCTCAAGCAGCGGTCTTACGAGACCAAGGAAGGCGAGAAGCGCACCGTTTACGAGGTCGAGGTCGACGAGGTCGGCCCGTCCCTGCGTAACGCCACCGCCAAGGTCAACCGCACCTCCCGTCAGGGTGGCGGCGGTGGCGGCTTCGGCGGCGGTCCGGCCGACGACCCGTGGGCCTCCGCGACCCCCGCCCCGTCCCAGGGCGGCGGCGGTTACGGCGGTGGCGGCGGCTTCGGCGGCGGCCAGCAGGGCGGCGGCGGCTTCGGCGGCGGCGGCGGCGACTTCAGCGACGAACCGCCTTTCTAAATCCTGTCCACAAGCCCGAGTCCATTCCCGCCCGGAAGGCGGGGCTCTGAAAGGAGCACCACGATGGCAAAGCCGGCACTGCGCAAGCCGAAGAAGAAGGTTTGCCTGTTCTGCCACGACAAGATCTCCTACGTCGACTACAAGGACACGGCCCTGCTGCGGAAGTTCATCTCCGACCGCGGCAAGATCCGTGCGCGCCGGGTGACGGGCAACTGCACCCAGCACCAGCGCGACGTGGCGACCGCGATCAAGAACGCGCGTGAGGTGGCCCTGCTGCCTTACACGAGCACCGCGCGCTAAGGAGGCCTGTCGATATGAAGCTCATTCTCACCAACGAGGTCTCCGGCCTCGGCGCCCCTGGCGACGTCGTCGAGGTCAAGGACGGCTACGGCCGTAACTACCTCATCCCGCGCGGCTACGCCATGCGCTGGACGCGTGGCGCCGAGAAGCAGATCGAGACCATCAGGAAGGCTCGCGACGCCCGCGAGATCCGCGACCTCGGCACCGCCAAGGAGGTCGCCGGTCAGCTCGGCGCGCTGCGCGTCCGCCTGACCACGCGCGCCGGCGAGTCCGGCCGCCTGTTCGGCTCGATCACCACGGGCGACATCGCCGACGCCGTCAAGGCCGCCGGTGGCCCGCTGCTCGACCGCCGTCGCATCGAGATCGTCAACCCGATCAAGAGCGTCGGCTCCCACCGCATCACCGTCAAGCTCCACCCCGAGGTGTCCGCTCCGGTGGACATCGAGGTTGTCGCGGGCTGACGCCCGCGATCGGTGAAAGCCCTCTCCGGTTTCGGAGGGGGCTTTCGCATTGCTCGCCGCGGATGACCGGCTCGCCGTTACGCGAGCGGCATCCGGGACGATTGCCGTGGTCAGCGGCGCCCCTGGGGAGTATTTCTCCTGTTCGGTCAGCGTAGAATGCCTTCGTTCTTTCGCGTTTTCCCCCTGGAGGCTCTGGCCATGGCCCGTCCCCTCATGCTGCTCGCGCTGGCCGTGGCGCTCGTCGGCTGCGCGCCCGCAGACAACACGGCCAAGACGGCCGGCCCGGCCCCGTCCACTGCGTGCACCAAGGATCAGCTCAAGCTCGTCACCCCCGGCAAGCTGACCATCGGGACCGACAAACCCGCCTATGAGCCCTGGTTCAAGGACGATGACCCCAGTAACGGGCAGGGGTTCGAGAGCGCGGTGGCCTTCGCCGTGGCGGGCGAGCTGGGTTTCGACCGCAGCGAGGTGCAGTGGAGCACGGTGAAGTTCGACTCGGCGTTCGCGCCGGGGGACAAGCAGTTCGACTTCGACGTCAACCAGGTGTCCATCGCGCCCGCCCGGGCCAAGGCCGTGGACTTCAGCAAGGGCTACTACACCGTCAAGCAGGCCATCGTCGCCATCGACGGGAGCAAGTACGCGGGTGCGAAGAGCCTGGCGGAGCTCAAGGACGCGAAGATCGGCGTACAGGTGGGCACGACCTCGTTCGACGCGGTCAAGAACGTCATTCAGCCCGCCGCCGACCCCAACGTCTACAACGAGCAGATCGACGCCGTGAACGGGCTGAAGAACAAGCAGGTGGACGCACTGGTCGTGGACCTGCCGACGGCGTTCTACGTGACGGCCGCCCAGGTCGAGAAGTCCAAGATCGTGGGGCAGTTCAGCTCGACGGGGGGCACGCCCGAGGAGTTCGGGCTGGTCATGCAGAAGGGCAGCGCGCTCAAGCCGTGTGTCGACAAGGCCGTGGACGCGCTGAAGTCGAAGGGCGAGCTGGCCAAGATCGAGCAGCAGTGGCTCGGCTCCGCCGCGGGCGCGCCAGAGCTGAAGTGAGCGGACCGCGGTGAACGAGAGCGCCCGGGCTACATCGGGCGAATGGGTTAAGTCGGAGCGGCAGCTCGAGCGGGAGCGGGTACGCAGGTCGCGCGCCCGCCGCTCCGCCTCGATCGCGACGGGCTCGACGATCGTCTTCATCGTGCTGGTCGTCTGGGTCGTCACCAACTCGCCGGGCTGGCCCCGCGTGCAGGAGAAGTTCTTCGACCCCGGGGAGTTCGCCAAGGCGCTGCCCGATGTGCTGAGCGGCTTCCTGCTCAACATCAAGATCTTCCTGATCGCCGAGCCGTTGATCCTGGTCGTGGGGCTGCTGGTCGCCCTGGCCAGGGGGATCAGGACGCCCGCGTTCTTCCCGATCCGGGCGCTGGCCACGATCTACACCGACATCTTCCGCGGCGTGCCGACGATCCTGGTGATCTACCTGATCGGGTTCGGGCTGCCCGCGCTCGAGTTGCAGGGCATCCCGTCCGACCTCGCCACGCTGGGCATCATCGCGCTGACGCTCTCGTACGGCGGTTACGTGGCCGAGGTGTTCCGCTCGGGCATCGAGTCCATCCACCCCAGCCAGTTCGCGGCGGCCCGCTCGCTGGGGCTGAGCCACGCCAAGACCATGCGGTTCGTGGTGCTCCCGCAGGCCACCCGCAGGGTCGTGCCGCCGCTGCTGAACGACTTCGTCTCGCTGCAGAAGGACACCGCGCTCGTGGCCACCATCGGGCCTCTCGAAGCGCTCAGGCAGGCGCAGATCCATACGGCCAGCACGTTCAACTACACGCCCTACCTGGCGGCGGCGCTGCTGTTCATCCTGCTCACCATCCCCATGGCCAGGTTCACCGACCACCTGGCGGCCCGTACGCGCAGGAGGCGCGGAGCATGAGCGAGCGTAGCGAGCGACCGATCAAACACAGCCCTGTCAGGCTCATGCGCCCGACGAAGGCGGGCGCATGAGCCTTCTGACCATAGAGGGGGTGTGGAAGAACTTCCACGGCCACAGCGTGCTGCGCGGCATCGACCTGGAGGTGCATCCCCACGAGGTGGTGAGCCTGATCGGGGCCTCCGGCTCGGGCAAGTCCACGCTCCTGCGCTGCGTCAACCTGCTGGAGACCGTGGACGACGGCGCGATCTTCCTCGACGGGGAGGAGATCACCGACCCGCGCGTGAATGTGGACGACGTGCGCAAGCGGCTGGGCATCGTGTTCCAGTCGTTCAACCTGTTCCCGCACATGACCGTGCTCGACAACATCACGCTCGCGCCGCGCCAGGTGCACAAGGCGGCCAGGGCGGAGGCCGAGGAGCAGGCGCACGACCTGCTGGCCAGGTTCGGGCTGGCCGACAAGGCCAGGGCCTACCCCGACCAGCTCTCGGGCGGGCAGCAGCAGCGGGTGGCCATCATCAGGGCGCTGGCCACCCAGCCCAGGCTGATGCTGCTGGACGAGGTCACCTCGGCCCTCGATCCCGAGCTGGTCACGGAGGTGCTGGGGATCATCAGGGAGCTCAAGGAGTCCGGCATGACGATGATCCTCACGACCCACGAGATGGGATTCTGCCGGGAGATCTCGGACACGGTCTGCTTTCTGGACAGCGGCGTGCTGCTCGAGAAGGGGCCCGCGGAGAAGATCTTCACGGATCCGGAGCAGGCCAGGACCAGGGAGTTCCTGCGGAGCGTGCTGGAGACCAGGCGGCTCTAGCGCCGATCCTCCGCACCACCAGACACCAATCGGTCACCGTGGGGCCGCGGTCAAGGGGATGGGGCGGTCATGCCCCCGTCACCAGCCATTCGGTGCCCGCGGCCCGGCGTACGAGAGTGATCAGACGGGCGACCATCCACACCCCGAGCGCGCACCAGAGAGCGACGACCCCGAAACCGGAGGCGAGGAACGCGGCGGGCAGGTACGCCAGCGTCGTCCACACCCCCGCCCACGCCAGATAACGCTGGTCGCCCGCGCCGATCAGCACGCCGTCGAGCACGAACACGACGCCGCACACCGGCTGGAACGCCGCCACCGGCCACAGCACGGCCAGCAGCAGCTCGGTGACCTGCGGATCCGCGTCGAACAACCCGGGCAGCACCGGCCTGGCGGCGACCACCAGCACGCCGAGCACCGCGCCCGACCAGATGCCCCACTGCACCATTCTCCTGGTGGCGGCCCGGGTGGCCGCGACGTCCCCGGCGCCGAGCGAGCGCCCCGTGATGGCCTGCCCGGCGATGGCGATGGCGTCCAGGGCGAAGGCGAGCAGCGTCCACACCTGGGTGGCGATGGCGTACGCGGCCAGCTCGGACTGGCCCATCCTGGTGGCGATCACAGTGGCCGCGAGCAGCACCACTCGCAGGCAGAGGGTACGTACGAGCAGCGCGAACCCGGCCGTGCCCGCCTGCTTGACCCCTTCGAGACCCGGTGTGAGCGGTGTGCCCAGCTTGATCGCGCCCCTGGCCACCACCACCAGGTAGACGGCCGCGCCCAGCGTCTGGGCGAGCACCGTCCCCCAGGCCGACCCGGCGATGCCCCACTGCAGGCCCAGCACGAACCAGGCGTTCAGCGCCGCGTTCAGCATGAAGGAGCCGATGGCCACCACCAGCGGCGTGGCCGTGTCCTGCAGCCCGCGGAGCACACCTGTCCCGGCCAGCACGACCAGCATGCCGGGCGCGCCGAGCAGGCTGATCCGCAGGTACGTCACGGCCTGCGCCGTCTGCTCCCCGCCCGCTCCGAACAGCTCCACGATCATCGGCGCCAATGGCCAGCACACGGCAATGAGGTCGGCGCCGATGGCCAGTGCCAGCCAGATCCCGTCCACACCGCTGCGCATGGCCCGCGCGTGGTTTCCCGCGCCCGTCTGGCGTGCCACGGAGGCTGTGGTGCCGTACGCGAGGAAGACGCAGAGGTTCACCAGTGTGGACAGCACGGTGCCGGCCACGCCGAGCGCGCCCACCGCCGTGGTGCCCAGCCCATGACCCACGATGGCGTAATCCGCGAGCAGGAAGAGCGGCTCGGCCACCAGCGCGCCGAACGCCGGCACGGCCAGCCGGAGTATCTCCCGGTCCCTGGAGGTAATGGGCATTTGTCCATTATGGCCATTACGTGGCTTGTCTGAGAAACTTTCTTTCCTCCACAGCCAGTGGATACTGTTCGCGCAGGTCAGAGGCCATTCGGGGGATGATCGAGAGAGTTATCCACAGCCTGTGTCCACAGGCCTTTCACACCCTGGGCACGGTAGTCCACAGCTTGACCACAGGGTTGTCCACAGGCCGCGTTGCCAGTCGGCGCGTAACTCCGGGAAACTGTCAGACCGGTCGGCTACAAGTGGGGGTGGTGCGACCGCCTGCAAGGTGTTCGAGGGGGCGCGGTGAGCATTGACGAGGAGACGGGCGCCGGCCCTGGTTTCGAGCGCACCCCACCGCACAACATCGAGGCGGAGCAGTCGGTGCTCGGCGGCATGCTGCTGTCGAAGGACGCCATCGCCGACGTCGTCGAGATCCTGCGCTCCGACGACTTCTACCGCCCCGCCCACCAGATGGTCTACGACGTCATCACCGACCTCTACGGCCGGGGCGAGCCCGCCGACGCGGTCACGGTCTTCGACGAGCTGCAGAAGCGCGGCGAGATGGCCAGGGTCGGCGGCGCCGCCTACCTCCACACCCTCACGGCCGTCGTCCCCACGGCGGCCAACGCGGGCTACTACGCCAAGATCGTCAGAGAGCAGGCCATCCTGCGCCGCCTCATCGAGGCCGGCACCCGCATCGTCTCCTACGGCTACGGCGGCCAGAACGAAGAGGTCGACGACCTCGTGGACCGCGCGCAGGCGGAGATCTACAAGGTCACCGAGCGCCGCACCTCGGAGGACTACGCGCCGCTGGCCGACATCATGCCCGGCGCCCTCGACGAGCTCGAGGCCATCGGCAGCCGCGGCGGCCAGATGGTCGGCGTGCCGACCGGCTTCCAGGACCTCGACCAGCTCACCAACGGCCTCCACCCGGGTCAGATGATCGTCGTGGCCGCCCGCCCGGCCATCGGCAAAAGCACGCTGGGGCTGGACTTCGCTCGTTCGGCGGCGATTAAGCATGGCATGACCACGGTCATCTTCTCCCTGGAGATGTCGCGCAACGAGATCACCATGCGTCTCCTCTCCGCCGAGGCCAGGGTCGCGCTGCACGCCATGCGCTCGGGCATGATGGGTGACGACGACTGGACGCGCCTGGCCCGGCGGATGAGCGAGGTGGCGGAGGCGCCGCTGTTCATCGACGACTCGCCCAACATGTCGATGATGGAGATCAGGGCCAAGTGCCGGCGGCTCAAGCAGCGCAACGACCTGAGATTCGTGGTCATCGACTACCTCCAGCTGATGAGCTCGCCGAAGAAGACCGAGAGCCGGCAGAACGAGGTCTCGGAGATCTCCCGTGCGATCAAGCTGCTGGCCAAGGAGCTGGAGGTCCCGGTCATCGCGATCTCCCAGCTCAACCGTGGTCCCGAGCAGCGCACGGACAAGCGCCCCCAGGTGAGCGACCTGCGCGAATCCGGATCTATCGAGCAGGACGCCGACATGGTCATCCTGCTGCATCGGGAGGATGCGTACGAGCGCGAGTCGCCGCGGGCGGGTGAGGCCGACCTGATCGTGGCCAAGCACCGTAACGGTCCCACGGCGACGGTCACGGTGGCGTTCCAGGGACACTACAGCCGCTTCGTGGACATGGCTCAGCACTGATCGGGCTCCTGCGCCAGGTCGATGGGGACGAGCCGGGTCCGGGCAGGACCCCGTGACAGGCGTCAGGCGGCGTCGAGGGCTGCGGTGACCTCGCGGGTCTCGCGCATCAGCAGCAGGCCGTTGACCACCATCAGCGTCGCGGTCAGGCAGTGGACGCCGAGCGCGGTGGCCACGGAGCCGTGGTGGGCCAGCACGGTGGTCATGTCGCCGTACGCGGCGAGGGCCTCCACCAGCAGCGCCCAGCCCAGCGCCCGGCGGTGGCCCGTCACCAGCAGGATGCCCAGGACCAGGGCCATGACGACGTCGCGGATTCCCTTGGTGATCAGGAAGCCGCCGCCGTCGCCGGACGGCCAGCTCGGCAGGCCGAAGCTCGGCGCCGTCGTCTCCGGGGTCAGGATGTACTCCGACCCGAACCAGAGGATGAAGAGGATGAAGACAGCGGCCAGGACGGTGTTGATCTTCTTCAGTGACATTGTTCTTTTCCTTGCGAGTCTTCGTGAGCTTGGTGAGGCGCAGGGTCGGCGGCGGATCGGTACGGATCCGCCGCTCAGTTGCCCGCATGCGACGCACACGTCATGGGCGGAGCTGGGCCGCGTGGTCGCGGGCGAAGTCGGCGAACGACCGCGCCGGGCGGCCCGTCACCTTCTCGAAGTCCGGGGTTGTGTAGTCGCCCCACCCCGCCGAGTACGCCGTGAGGTACTCCTGGGTGACCGCGGCGATCCACGGAGGCAGGCCCGCGTCCAGCATCGACCGGCGGACGTCGTCAGGCGCGACCGGCTGGTAGGCGATGGGCGTCCCGTACGTCCTGGTGAGTTCGGCGGCGGCGTCCTGCAGTGAGATGCTGGCCGGGCCCGTGAGAGTGTAGGTGCTGCCTCTGTGCTGTGCGGGGTCGCGCAGGACCGCGGCGGCGAAGTCGCCGATGTCGCGTACGTCGATCATGCCGAGCCGGCCCTCGCCCGTCCCGCCGTACAGGGTGTCGCCGTTGACCGAGCCGAGAAGGTTCTGCATGAAGAAGGCCGGGCGGATGACGGTCCAGTCGAGGCCCGAGGCCGCGAGCTCGACGTCCGACAGGGCGTGCAGGCGGCCGTTGCGGGTCGGTGCGTCATGGGCGGCGCCGATGGCCGACATGCGCACGACGTGGCTCACCCCTGCCTTTCGGGCGGCCCAGACGGCGTTCATGCTGGCGTGCGGCGCCTGCGGGCCCATGGCGGTCAGCAGCCACAGGGTGTCCACGCCCTCGAATGCCCGGTCGAGCGTGGCGGGGTCGTCCAGGTCGCCGACCGCGACCTCCACGCCCGACGGCGCCTTGGCCGCGTCACGCACCAGGACCCGTACGTCCGGGGTGCCGGTCAGGGAACGAAGGACAGCGCTGGAAACGGTGCCGTTGGCACCAGTGATCAAGATGCTCATGCAGACGACAATATAGTAAGATTCAGTGACAATCAATTTTTGTGACTAAAAGGAGGGTGTGACGGTGCGCAGGAGCCGGCGCAAGCAGGACGAGCCCGATCTCGGCATCCTGGCGAGCAGGACCCTTTTCGGCCTGCAACGCGAACTGTTCGAGAGACTGGTCGAGCAGGGACATCCCGGGCTGAGGCCACGACACGGGGCGGTGATGGCGTACCTGGACGAGGAGGGCAGCCGGGCCACGGACCTCGCCGCGCAGTCGGGCCAGCACAAGCAGGTGATCGGCACGCTGGTGGACGAGCTGGTGGAGCTCGGCTACGTGGAGCGGCAGCCCGACCCGGCCGATCGCCGGGCCAAGCTGATCGTGCCCACCGAGAAGGGGCGTGACCACATGGTCAAGTCGGACGCCATCATCGCCGCCATGGAGGCGGAGCACGCCGATGCCGTGGGCGAGGAGGCGTACGCGGAGTTCAAGAGGGTGTTCAAGCAGGTGGCCGAGCGCCAGGCGGACGCGGGCCGGCGGAAGTGACGGCTCAGGCCTGGCGCAGGGACATGACGAGGTAGCGGAAGGCGGGCTGGGCGTCGCCGGGCACGTCCTGGATCAGGGCGGGCCTGGTCGGCGACTCCATGTTGATGCGGGCCAGCTCGCTCTCGATCCCGGTCAGCCCGTCGAGCAGGAACTGCGACTGGAAGGCGATCTGGATGTCGTCGCCGCGCAGCTCGCAGTCGACCACCTCGGCCCCGCGCCCGATGTCGCCGCCGCCCGCCTGGATGAGCACCTGCCCCTGGCTGAACGACAGCCGGATCGCGGTGTTGCGCTCGGCCACCAGGGCCACCCGCTTGATCGCGTTGACGAACGGCGCCACCGCCACGTCGGCCCTGATCGACCAGTCGGAGGTCAGCCGGGAACGGTAGTCGATGAACTGCTCGTCGAGCAGCCGCACCGTCGTGCTCCGCCCGACGCTCTCGAACCCGGCCACCCCGTCGCCCATCGCGATCGACACCTCGCCGCCCCGCAGCGACTTGGCCACCTCGACCAGCACCTTGGCCGGGACCATGGCGGAAACGGCGAGGTCGGGACTGGCCGGGCGCCAGGTGAACTCGCGGGCCGCGATGCGATAGCGGTCGGTGGCGGCCATCGCCACGGCCTCGCCCTCGATGTCGACCCGGATGCCGGTGAGCATGGGCAGAGTGTCGTCGCGGCTGGCGGCGGGCGCGACCTGGCCGACGGCGGAGGCGAACACGCCGCCGCCGATGGCGCCGATGCTCGGCGGCATGGTCGGCATGGTCGGGAAGTCCTCGACCGGCATCGTGATCAGCCCGAACTCCGCGCTGCCGCAGGTCAGGACGGCCTCGGGGCCCTCGGTGACGATCTCCACGTCGTCGGCGGGCAGGCTCCTGCTGATCTCGGCCAGCAGCCGCCCCGGGATGAGGACGCGGCCCTCCTCGGCCACGTCGGCGTCGACCGCCGCCTTGGCCGAGACGTCGTAGTCGAACGCGGACAGGGTCAGCTCATCGCCCGCCTCCAGCAGCAGCCCGGACAGGACGGGCACCACGGGCCGGGCGGGCAGAACTCGGGCGGCCCACGCCACCGCATCTGCCAGAACATCGCGGTTAACCCGGATCTTCACCTGTTACCACCCCTTCGTCGCGCCGTGCCTCTATGAAAATATCCGGTGCGACTGACAACTCCGGGCGTTCTGTCTAGCGGCTGTTGAGGTAGGCCAGTACAGCGAGCACGCGGCGGTTGTCGTCGTCCGACGGCGCGAGCCCCAGCTTGGCGAAGATGGAGGCCGTGTGCTTGGCCACCGCGCTCTCGCTGAGGTGGAGCCGCTGGCAGATGGCGGCGTTGGAGCGCCCTTCCGCCATGGCCTCGAGCACCTCCCGCTCGCGCGGCGTGAGCGCGGCCAGCGGCTCGTTCCTGGCGTTGCTGGCCAGCAGCTTGGCGATCACCTCGGGGTCCATGGCCGTGCCGCCCTCGGCGACCCGGCGTACGGCGTCGATGAACTGCCCGGCGTTGAAGACCCGGTCCTTGAGCAGATAGCCGATCGCGCCCGAGCCGTCGGCCAGCAGTTCGCGCGCGTACAGCTGCTCGACGTGCTGGGACAGCACGAGGATCGGCAGCCCCGGCACCTTCTCCCTGGCCGCCAGCGCGGCCTGCAGGCCCTCGTCCGTGAACGTGGGCGGCAGCCGTACGTCCACGATGGAGACGTCGGGCCGGAGCTCCAGCAGGCCCTTCAGCAGCTCGGGGCCGCTCTCCACGGCCGCCACGACGGAGAAGCCGTGGGCCTGGAGCAGGTGCACCAGCCCGTCCCTGAGCAGGTAGAGGTCTTCAGCGATCAGTACGTTCATCAGCACGACAGTCTGGTCGGCAGGACGCGTTCGTACCAGCGCTCGCGGTGGTGGTTGGAGAGCCAGAAGGCCATGACGTACATGAGAGTGCCCAGGGTGATCATGCCGACGATGACCGGCCACTGCCAGACCTCGGGCATGTACAGCGCGAGGAACCAGGCCTTGTCGTCGAGGTCGAAGATCTTGAAGAAGCCCGCCACGAGTCCCTGCGGGAACGTCGGGCACCAGGCCGTGCCCCAGAGCAGGATGATGGTGGTCGCCTTCCAACGCGGCATCTTGGCGACCTTGCCCGCCCAGTGCTCGGGCAGCACCCGCGGCAGGCCGAGTGTCACGGTGGTGGGGCCGCCCGGCGGGCTGTTCAGGGCGAGCACCCCGTCGAAGGCGGCCAGCCGTCGTTCGATGCCGGCCAGGCCGCTGCCGTTGGCCGGGTTGGCGCCGCCCATGCCGTCGTCGGTGACCGTGACACGAAGGTTCGGGCCGTCGCAGCTGATGTCCACCGTCGCCGCGCGCGCGTCGCCGTGCCGGGCGGCGTTCGAGAGCAGCTCGCTGACCGCGAAGTACACCGCGGCCTCCACCGGCGCCTCCGGCCGGTGCGGGAGATCGACGTCCACCGTGACCTGCATCGGGCTGTCCATGGCCAGCGCGCGCACGGCGTCGGCCAGACCGCGCTCGGCCAGTACCGGCGGGTGGATGCCGCGGATGAGCCGGCGCAGCTCGGTCAGCGTGTCGGAGGAGGCCTCCCTGGCCTTGGCGAGCAGCGCCTTGGCCGCCGAGGGGTCGTCGTCGACGAGCTGCTCCACCGCGCCCAGCGTCATGCCGATCGCCACCAGCCTGGCCTGGGTGCCGTCGTGCAGGTCGCGCTCGATCCTGCGCATCTCGGCCGCCTGCGAGTCGGCGGCCAGGTTACGCGTCCGCTTGAGGTGGCTCACCTGGCTCGCCAGGCGGCTGGCGGCGGTCGCGCCGAGCAGCAGCTCGCTCCAGAGAGCGTAGACGCGCAGGCCGCGCCCGGGGACGAGGGCGAACAGCGGCATCAGCGCCACCTTCACCGCCGGGTCGAGCGCCAGCCAGGCCACGTCACGCCAGGTCGCCGGGTCGCTGACCAGCCACTTCCACCGGTTGTTCCAGGCAGGGATCCGCGGCGTCTTGTAGAGGGTCCGGTCCGAGCGGTACATGCCGTCCGCCTGAGGCGCCGGGGGCGGGGGCTCGGGCAGGTAAGGCAGCTCGATGCCGACGCCGGTCCATTCCCTCAGCAGCCGCCGATGCAACCGTGTCAGCCTCCTGACCATCATGACCTGCGGCGGGAACAGAAACACCATGCCCAGCGCAAACGAGAGCGCCAGCATGCCCAGGCTCAACGCGATCGCGGGCACCTCGATGACGAGGAGCGCCAGCAGCACCACGACCTGACCGAACCTTCGCACCAGCATGCCCCCAGTCTGAGCCAGCGGGGGCCGGCCCCACCATTGCATCTAGGTACACCCTTAGCGGCATCCAGCCGGATTCCCCGACGAGCCCGGCGTTCCTAGCGTCGATGGCATGAAGGTCATCGAAGTCAGGAACCTGCGCAAGCAGTACCCGAACCACCTGGCGGTCGAGGACGTGTCGTTCGAGGTCGCCGAGGGCGAGATCTTCGGCATCCTCGGCCCGAACGGCGCGGGCAAGACCACCACCGTGGAATGCGTGGCCGGCCTGCGCAAGCCGGACGGCGGCACCGTACGCGTGGCCGGGCTGGACCCGCAGCTGAACAGGGGCGAGCTGCGGCACGTGCTCGGCATGCAGCTGCAGAGCGCGGCGCTGCCGGAGAAGCTCAAGGTGTGGGAGGCCATCGACCTGTACGCCTCCTTCTACCCGGACCCGGCGGACTGGCACGAACTGCTCGAACGGGTCGGACTCGCCGACAAGCGCGACACGGCGTTCAAGAACCTCTCCGGTGGCCAGCGCCAGCGGCTCTCGGTCGCGCTGGCCCTGGTGGGCAGGCCACGCGTGGCGGTGCTCGACGAGCTGACGACCGGACTCGACCCGCAGGCCCGCAGGGACACCTGGGAGCTGGTCGAGCACGTACGCGACTCCGGCGTGACGATCGTGCTGGTCACCCACTTCATGGAGGAGGCCGAGCGGCTCTGCGACCGGCTCACGCTCATCGACAAGGGCAACGTGGTCGCCACCGACACGCCCGCCGGGCTCATCGCCCAGGTGGGCGGGGAGCAGCGGGTGCGGTTCCGGCCGTCGGCGCCGGTCGACGACGGCCTGCTGCTGGCCCTGCCCGAGGTGCGTGAGGTCGCCAGGAGCGGCGACCAGGTCGTGGTGAGCGGTACGGGCAACCTCGCCGCCGCCGTCACGCTCACCCTGGCCCGGCACCAGATCGTGCCAGGAGACCTGCGGATGGAGCAGGCCACCCTCGACGACGCGTTCCTCGCGCTCACCGGAAGGAAGCTGTCATGAAGCTGCTCCTCGTGGAGACCAAGCTGCACCTGCGCGAATGGCCGTTCCTGATCTTCACGATCGGGCTGCCGGTCGGGCTGCTGGTGCTGCTGGGCCTCAGCGTCCCGTCGATGACCGAGCGCGTGGCGTCCGGCGAGAGGTACGTGGACACGCAGATGCCGAGCATGATGACGCTGCTCTCGCTGCTGATCCTGGCCTGCAACGTCATGCCGGCGGTGCTGAGCGCGTACCGCCAGCAAGGGGTGCTGAGGCGGATGTCCACCACGCCCGTGCACCCGGGACGGCTGCTGGCCGCGCAGCTCCTGATCCACCTGGGGGTGGGAGCCGTCTCCACGGCTGTGCTGATCGTGACGGGCTCGCTGGTCTTCGGCTCGGCGGCGCCGCGGCAGTGGGTGGGGTTCGTGCTGGTCTTCCTCCTCGGCAGCGCCGCGTTGCAGGCCATCGGGCTGGTGATCGCCGCGCTGGCGCCCAACCCGAAGGTGGCGTCCGGGATCGGATCGCTGGTGATGTTCCCGCTGATGTTCCTGGCGGGCATGTGGGTGCCGCGCGACATCATGCCCGACGCGCTGCGGGCGGTCAGCGACTACTCCGTCGCGGGGCCGTTCGCCGAGGCGCTCAGGGACACCTGGGCGGGTCACCCGCCGGAGACCGTGCACCTGGCGGTCGTGGGCGCCGGTCTCCTGCTCTTCGGCGGGCTGGCCGCGCGGCTGTTCAGGTGGGAGTGAGGCTAGCGCCTGGCCCAGACGGGGGGCGCGCCGGTGACGTTCGTCATCAGGGAGTAGAGCGAGGTCGAGGCCGTGATGAACATCCGGTTGCGCTTGAGCCCGCCGAACACCAGGTTGGACGTGGACTCCGGCAGCTTCAGCCGGCCGATCAGCGTGCCGTCGGGGTCGTAGCAGAGCACCGCCTTG
Organism: Nonomuraea sp. NPDC050786; assembly: GCF_040654115.1. Lineage (NCBI taxonomy): Bacteria > Bacillati > Actinomycetota > Actinomycetes > Streptosporangiales > Streptosporangiaceae > Nonomuraea > Nonomuraea sp. NPDC050786. The sequence continues at coordinate 149,906 of NZ_JBFAHJ010000019.1, read as the reverse complement.
CCCGCCGCGGCCCAGACGCGGCCGGTGTCGTCGAGCCGCAGGCCGTCGAAGTTGTCCTGCTCCGAGCCCTCGGCGAACACCTTGCCACCCGCCAGCGTCCCGTCCTCCCGCACATCGAACACGCGCAGGTGCTTCATCCTCGTGTCGGCGACGTAGAGGCGGCTCTCGTCGAGCGAGAACGCCAGGCCGTTGGGGCGGACGAAGTCGTCGGCCACGATCCGGACCTCGCCGGTCACCGGGTCGACGCGGTAGACGTGACAGCCGTCGATCTCCTGTTCGGCGGCCCAGCCCTCGTAGTTGCTGATGATCCCGTACGGCGGGTCGGTGAACCAGATCGACCCGTCGGAGCGGACCACGACGTCGTTGGGGCTGTTGAGCCGCTTGCCCTGCCAGCGGTCGGCGATCACCGTGATCGAGCCGTCGTGCTCGGTGCGGGTGACGCGGCGGTGGCCGTGCTCACAGGAGATCAGGCGGCCCTCGCGGTCGAGGGTGTTGCCGTTGGTGTAGCCGGACGGCTGGCGGAACGGGCCTACCGCGCCGGTCATCTCGTCCCAGCGCAGCATCCGCTCGTTCGGGATGTCGCTCCAGACCAGGAACCTGCCGGCGGCGAAGTAAACAGGGCCCTCCGCCCAGCGGGTGCCGGTGTGGAGCCGTTCGAGCTGGTCGTCCCCGCCGATCGCGGCGAACCGCTCGTCCAGCACCTCGAACTCAGTGGCAATCATGTCCGTCATGCCGCCTACCATACGCTGTTCGGCTGGTTGGGCAAATCACCGGATACCATCTTGCTGTGGATGATATCGACAGGAAGTTGATCGGGCTGCTGCTGGAGGACGCGACGCAGTCGTACGCGGTGCTCGGCAAGGCGGTGGGGCTGTCGAGCGGGGCCGCGCACGAGCGGGTGCGCAAGCTGCGCGAGCGCGGCGTGATCAGGCGCACGACGATCGAGGTGGATCAGGCGGCGCTCGGACGCACGGTCACGGCGTACGTGCTCGTGGACGGGAGCACGTGGATGGGCGACAGCGCGGACCGGCTGGCGGCGATAGCGGAGGTCGAGGAGGCGCACGTCATCGCGGGTCCCGCGTCGGTGCTGCTCAAGGTCCGTACGCCCGGGACAGTGGAGCTGCAGGACGTGCTGCGCCGGGTGTTCGGCGTGGACGGCGTCACGGGGACGCAGACCGTCGTGGTCCTGGAGACGCTCTTCGAGCGAACTCTCAAGTAATCTCCAGGTATGACGAAGGTCGCCTGGAACACAAAGGAACTCTCGGTCGGCCAGCTCGCCGAGCGCAGCGGGGTGGCCGTGTCCGCTCTGCACTTCTACGAGGCCAAGGGCCTGATCCAGAGTCGCCGTACAGCGGGCAACCAGCGCCGGTATCATCGCGACACCCTGCGCAGGGTCGCCTTCATCAGGCTGGCCCAGCGCATCGGCATCCCCCTCAAGACCATCAAGGACGCCCTGTCCGAGCTGCCGGACGAGCGCACCCCCACCCGCGCCGACTGGGCCCGGCTGTCGGCGGCCTGGCGCGGCGAGCTGGACGACCGGATCGAGCAGCTCCAGCGGCTACGTGACGACCTCACCGACTGCATCGGATGCGGCTGCCTGTCGCTGGACCGGTGCCCGGTGGCCAACCCGCACGACCGGCTGGGCGACGAGGGGCCGGGCGCCCGCCGCATCGACACCCGGCTGTGCCCGCCGCAGATCTCCGGTTGCGCACCCCAGACCGGCTGCGCCTCTCCGCCGGACGCCCCGCTCCCCGCAGCCTCTTAGCGTCCCGTCCGCGATCGCCGGGCGCTTGTCCTCGTGCCACCCTCAAAAGGTCCCGTGTGCCCGTGCCACCTCTCACAAGGGCCCAGCCGAAGTACGGTGGCGCGCGTCGGTCCAGGACGGAGGGTGGAGATCAGCGCGGAGTCCTGGCGGGCGGCACGATGAGGGTCGGCCGGTGCGCGTGGTGCAGCACGTGGTTGGACACGCTCCCGAGCAGCACCGACCGCACCCCGGCCAGACCACGAGAGCCCGTGACGATCAACGAGGCGTCGATCTCGTCCGCCACGTCCACAATCGTCGTCCAGATCGACTCGTTGTCGGCCACCGCCCGGTAAGTGACGTCGGTGAGCCCGGAGGCGATCGCCAGCTCGGCCCCCTCCTGGGCGTGCCGCTCGGCCAGGGCGTGCGCCTCGTCCTCGGTGGCCGGGTCGATGGCGCCCGCTGCCAGCGGATACTTCTTGAGCTGGACGAGCAGCGGCTCCCACACCGTGATGACGACAGTGGGCTCGGCAGTGAGGTGCTTGGCCGCGAACTCGATGGCGGCGCGCGAATCAGACGAGCCGTCGTAGGCGACAAGAATGGTCATGGCGTTTCCCTTCGCTATTCACTCTTTCGCTAGAGCACTGAAGGGATCAGGTGCCATTCCGGGGGGAGTTGTCTGCTTTGTCACACCCTTTACAGGGGTGCAGGCAGTCAGGACTCGGTGAGGGCGATGAGAATGTGCTCCATGCACGCGTGGCCGGCCCGCTCGGCCGCCGCCGCATCGCCTGCCGCGATGGCCCGCGCGATGGCGTCATGCGGGATGTAGCTCTTGTTGAGCGAGGTGCCCGCCGCCGTGATGCTGGCCCGCAGAGCCGCCGAGAAGTCCTCGTACAGGTCGATCAGGACCAGGTTGTGCGTAGCGTGCGCCACGGCCATGTGGAAGGCCAGGTCGGCCTCCACGAAGTAGTCGGGGTCGTCCAGCTCCCAGGCCCGGTCCCGCTCGGCCAGCGCCGCCTCGATGCGCTTGATGTCGTCGTCGGTGCGCCGGGTGGCGGCCAGGCGCGCCGACTCGACCTCGAGCGCCCGCCGTACCTCGAGGATCTCCAGCTGCTCGGCCTGCTTCAGGCGGCGCAGCATGGCGCCGGACAGCTCGCTGGTCGCGCGGACGTAAGTGCCGTCCCCCTGACGGCACTCGAGCAGCCCGGCGTGCGTGAGCGCGCGTACGGCCTCCCGAACGGTGTTGCGACCCACTCCGAGCTGCTCCGCGAGCACCGTCTCGGTCGGGATCTTGCCGTTCATCGGCCACGATCCAGAGGTGATCTGCTCCTTGAGCTGATCGATCACCTGATCGACGAGCGAAGCCCGCTGCGCCGTACGCAGACTCACAGTCCGCCTCCTCCGGGGAAACCAATCATCCTATGAGTCAATGACTGGTAGACCCTAATTATTCCAGACTCAGAACGCCAAATCTGGAGCTCCGGGAGGCTTCAGCGAGAAACTGTGGCGTCGACCGTCACCCCTGCCAGGGCGGAGCGGACTCCGGCGGCTTCGAGCGCCTTACGATATGCGGCGGTCTGCTGTGCCCGGGAACCGACGACGCCGTACAGGTCGCCGAGCTCACGCCAGCAACGGGCGGCCTGCCGGTCGGAGCCGAACACCGGCCGGTCGAGCGTGTCGAGCACCCGGTGGGCGTCGCCCAGGTGTGCCGACGCGTCGCCGCCCAGGTCGATCGCCACGGTGGCCAGCACGAGGTGGGCCTCGGCGACCGTCGTGCCCGTGCGGTCGTCCGCCGGCGCGAGCGCCGCGGCGGCCAGCTGGCCCGCGCGTGCCGGGTTGCCGGCGCGCAGGTTGACCCGCGCGTGCACGATGAGGCTCTCGCGGTGCTCGCTCCTGGTCGCGGGGGAGGCGGCGAACGCCTTGGACGCGGCCGAGACGAGGCGCTCGGCCTCGTCGAGCGGCGCCGTGGCCAGCCTGGACCAGTGCATGGCGGTCCTGGCGAGCTGCAGCGACAGCCGGACCTGGCGGCCCGCCATGATCGCGTCGTCGGCCAGGCGCACGGCCAGCGCGGAGTCCTCGCCCGCCGCCGCGGCCGCGCTCGCGTGCCACAGCGCGTGAATCTCTCCGGAACGGTCCACAACTTCAGGAACGCCGGTCAGGTCCAGCACCCGCTTGACGTACTCGAGCTCGGGAGAGCCGCCCTCGCGCTCGCTGCGCGCCTCGACCAGCGCGGCGGCCAGGTCGATGGCGATCTCGCCCTGCGTGATGGACAGCCGCTCGGCCTGCTTGAGCGCGGCGGAGGCCAGGTCGCGGGCCCGCAGCCGGTCGCCCGCCCGCTGGTAGCAGCGGCTCAGCGCGATCGTGAGCGGGAGGTCCGCCAGGCGCTCGGGGTGGGCCGCGGCCTCCCGGCGCAGGCGCTCGAACGCCTCCACCGCCTGGCCGAGGCGCCCCTGGGCCTCGAGCGCGCGTGCCCTGCCGAACCGCGCGTGGGCGGTCAGCATGGCGTTCTCCTCGTCGGCGGCCTTCACGATCTCCGTGAAACGGTCCGCGGCGACGGCCGGGTCACCGTGCTGCAGCTCCAGCTCGGCGTGGCGCAGCCCGAGCTCGGTGTCGATGCGCTGCCGAGGCTCGATCCCGTGAAGGAGGAACTCGGTCGTGCAACCCAGCCGCTCGGCGAGCAGCCGAGCCACGACAGGAGTCGGCGTGCGCTTGCCCGACTCAATGAGCGAGACATAACTGTCAGACAGGTCGGGTCCGGCCAGTTGGGCCTGGGACATCCGCCTGTTCAGCCGCAATCCGCGGACGCGGTCACCGATGGTTCCCTGACTCGGCATCTCATCTCTCAAGGCGGGGAAGGGTCAACAACATGCAATGATTGCATGAAGTAGCCGAATCGGGTATCCCTGCTGAAGAATTCCCCGCCGGGAGATTAATCGTCACTCTCGTCCTTGCTCGGGAAAAGCATGCCGCAGACCTCGAGGTAGAGAGTCTCCGGATACGGAATGTACTCAACCGTGGACAGTGCTTGATCCTGACCGGCTGACTCAAGGATGAACTCACCGTAACCGAGCATGCGCCCAAGCAGAGATCTTTGGAAGCTCATGTCGGTGACCTTGCCCAATGGCATCATCGCGACCTTGCGGGTGATGAGCCCGGTGGTCAGCAGCATGCGCTTGGAGGTCACCACAAAGTAATCGACCGACCACTCCGCGACTTTCCATACGAAACGGACAAGTAGCAGGAGCCACAGCCACCACACGACGACGAGTGCCGTGCCGCCCTGCTCGCTGCCGCCGAAGAACTTGCTGAGCAGTCCGGCGAGGATCAGGCCGCCGAGAACCTCGGCGACCGGACGCAGCAGGATGGCAGGGTGCCGTCGCACCATGATGAACTGTTGTTCTTGGGGGAGGAGGTAACGGTTGACCGACGACGGAGCGGAGTCCCCGTGGGTCACAAGTCTCATGACAGGCTGTTCACAAATTGCGCCAGCGAGTCGGCCGCGTTGAACACCGTGTCGAACGCTCCCTTCACCGAGTCCGCGGCGTCAGATGGTCGCGCGAACAGGTAGTACGCGACAAATGCGATGCCGCCGTATGTGAGGACTTTTTTGACCTGCACTGTCGCCTCCGTGCCCTTACCCACTCCACCCGCCCTCTACATTACCCACCCGGGTGCCCGGGTAAAGGTGACTTGACGGGATAGTTTTGATCTTGCTTAGCCTCGTTCGCTGGCCACCAGAGCCAGGACGTGAAGGTGCTTGCGCGCGATGCGCTCAACAAGGCTCGGATGGGCGTAACCGGTGACCTCCAGCGCGCCGTAGTGCGCCGCCTCGACGCACCGCGTTACGGTGGTCGCGGAGTGGATGCCGGCGAACTCGTCGCACAGCACCGTCTCCACCTCCGCGTACGGAGTCGGATCCGCCTCGGTGTGATCGCTCATCGTGCTCCCCACGCGCATGCGGAAGTTGCCTTCCTGCCTCTTCGTACCCACCTGACAACAGTATGTAACGAAGATATGACTGCGCGTAACAGGGGGCGGTCTTTCAGGACACGCCGCAGGATCAGACGACGCCGTAGAGGCGGTCTCCCGCGTCACCCAGGCCGGGCACGATGTAGCCGTTCTCGTTGAGCCGCTCGTCGAGCGCGGCGGTCACCACGCGGATGGGCTTGCCCGAGTTCGCGAAGATCTTGTCCATGTAGGCCAGCCCTTCCGGGGCGGCCAGCAGGCAGATGGCCGTGACGTCCACGGCGCCCCGGTCGAACAGGAACTGCACGGCCGCCGCCAGAGTGCCGCCGGTCGCCAGCATCGGGTCGACGACGAAGCACTGCCGCCCCGAGAGGTCGTCGGGCAGCCGCGTGGCGTACGTCTCCGCCTTGAGCGTGGACTCGTTCCTGATCATGCCGAGGAACCCGACCTCGGCCGTGGGCAGCAGCCTCGTCATGCCGTCGAGCATGCCGAGCCCCGCGCGCAGGATGGGCACCACGAGCGGCTGGGGCTTGGCCAGGCGCACGCCGTGGGCCGGGGCGACCGGCGTCTCGACGGTGACGTCGGTGACCCGCACGTCGCGGGTGGCCTCGTACGCGAGCAGCGTCACCAGCTCGTCCGCGAGCCTGCGGAAGGTCGGCGAGTCGGTGCGCACATCACGCAGCGTGGTCAGCTTGTGCGCCACGAGCGGATGATCTACGACGAGGGTTTCCATAAAGGACAACGTATCTGGTGGTGGACAATGCTGCCGACCCCTGACAACCATGGTCGATCACTGACTGCGGCGGCCCGAGGTCATTGGTTTTGATCACAATTTGGTCGGAGAGGCACACGCCCAGTGGCCGGTTCTGGAACGATTGGGTGCTGGTGATAGCTGTCGGGTCAGAGGTCGGGTGGAGATGGCGATGACAGACGAAGACGCTCTCGACTTCGCCATCGTGGTCTATCGCGAGGACGATCGCTGGGATGCCGAGCTCCTGCCGGTCGCGCTCACGTCCGACCTGAAGGGACTCATCCACGCCCTGCGCCAGCAGCCGAGCGAGAGCGGCACGATCGGCCTGGTCGCCGTGGGGGACGAGTTCTTCGTGGCGCTGCGGGTCCTCGGCGAGCGGGTGGACGTCTTCCTCTCCGACATCGCCGCCTCCTGGGACTTCCCGCTGGCGCGCGACGTTCTCGACTACCTCGACGTGCCCGTGCCGGACGAGGAGGAGCTCGACGAGATCCTCCAGGACGAGGAGACCGTGCTCCCCGCCGGAGATCTGTCGATCTTCGCCGATCTCGGGTTGGACGAGATGGAGCTGGGCATTCTCTCCGGCGACATTGACCTGCTGCCCGAAGATGTGCTGTCCAGCATCGCCGCGCGGCTCGGCTTCTCCGAGCCGTTCGAGCGTGCCATCGAATCGGTCTTCGGCTGACCCCCCTGGAGCGCGGACATGGCGTCCAACACCTTCTCTGCGGCCTTCGTCAGGACCTCCGACGGCTGGAGCGGCGCCGAGGTCGATCTGAGCGACGCCGAGATCGTCGACGACCTCGGTGACGCGGTCACCGAAGCGCTCGGGCTCGCCGGCGACGAGCTGGCCCTGCTCTGCGTCGAGGTGGAGGACGAGTGGTTCGCCATCGTCCGATACCGGGACGAGGACGAGCCGCGCGTGTTCCTGTCCGACGTGCACGCGGTGCTCTCCGACAGCCTGGGTGAGCTGTTCGCCGAGTTCGCCGGCGTGGCGCCGGACAAGGAGGGCAACGGCCTCGGCGTGCGCCCCGCAGGCGACTTCGAGCTGCTCAGCGACCTCGGCGTCAGCTCGGAGGAGCTGCTTGAGCTGAGCATGGAGGAGGGCCTGTTGCCGGCCGACATCCTCTCGGTGATCGCCGAGCGGCTCTCCTTCGCCGACGAGCTCGACCGGCTGCGGTGATCCGGGCCTCGCCGTGACGTACGAGGAGGCCATGCGCCTGGCGCTGGCGGAGGCCGTCACGGCGGGCGCCAGAGGGGAGATCCCGGTGGGCGCGGTCGTGCTCGACCCGCTCGGCGAGGTCCTGTCCATGGCGGGCAACGACCGCGAGTCCTCCGCCGACCCGACGGCCCACGCCGAGGTGCTCGCGCTCAGGCAGGCGGCCATGGGGCGCGGGCAGTGGCGGCTGAGCGGCTGCACGCTCGTCGTGACGCTGGAGCCCTGCACGATGTGCGCGGGCGCGGCGGTGCAGGCCAGGGTGGACCGGATCGTGTACGGCGCCGTGGACGAGAAGGGCGGGGCCGTGGGCTCGCTCTGGGACGTCGTACGCGATCGCCGCCTCAACCATCGGCCCGAGGTCGTCATGGGGGTGCTGGCCGGTGAATGCTCCTCCGTACTAAAGCGGTTCTTCGCTACCCGGCGGATCCGGTAAGCTCGTGCGCGGTGGTGTCGCCTAGTGGCCGAGGGCGCACGCCTCGAAAGCGTGTGATGGGGCAACTCATCCGTGGGTTCAAATCCCACCACCACCGCCGTTCAGAAGGGCCTCCGACCTGAATCAACAGGTCGGAGGCCCTTCGTCTGCCAAGACCAAGGGGGCAGCAGCCCTCGGCGTCCGATCAGCCTGCCGGCCTGGGGACGCCGCCGCGAGCGCCGTCCCCACGGTCGGCCACCACCTTGCGGAAGCGTCTGTAGCCGATGACGAGGCTGATCCCGGCGATGAGGGCTGCCGGTCCGGCCAGCGCGAGGGGCACCGGCAGCGGGGAGTCGAATGAGGCTGATCCCCCGGTTCCGGGTTTGGCGGGGAAGGTGAGGGTTCCGGTCACCGTTCGGGTGACCCAGCCGCTGTTGAGCTCGAAGCGGTATTTCCAGGGTCCGCGAGGAAGACCTTTGCGCAGCGCCACGGTGACGTCCCCGTGGTCGCCGGGCGCCAAGGTGGTGCCCCGGCTGATCGGGATCGGGCCTGTGGTCAGTCCGTTGGGGCCGTGTGACAGGGTCAGGCCTCCGTCGAGGTCGAGTGCGCGTTGGCCGGTGTTGGAGATGGTGGCGACGACAAGGGATCGCCCGTCTTCGGTGCGCTGGGGCACGACCTTGGTGACGTCGAAGTCCGAGGGCGGTTCACCGCCGGGGCCGACGTCGAGATAGGTACGGATGCCGACCCGGTTCACCAGGGCGATGCTGCCGCTCGCGTCCGCCGGAGCGGAGATCTCCGCCCAGATGACGGCGTACCGCTCTCCCTTGGATGCCTGCTCGGGGACAGTGATGGTGGCCTTGACCGGCGCGCTGCCGTGGGGTGGCAGGGCGAGAGTGGAGTCGCTGAGCCGGATCCACGAGGTCAGCTCGTTCGGGGCGCGGCCCGGCGCGAAGGTGAAGCAGGAGTGGTCGATGGTGGCGGCGGCTGTGTACAGCCGCACCTGGTGAGGCTCGGGTGAATGGTTGCGGATCTCCAGGCGGCGCGTGAAGGTGGCGCCGGGATTGACGTGATCGACGATGAACTTGTGCGACCGTGAGTCCTGGACCCGATTCGTAGGGATTTCCAGCAGGCCGATGCTCAGGCTGGCACGGCTGGGACGTTCGTCGTTCGAGCTGCCCGGCTTCGCGAGCGCCGGCGCGCAGCTCGCCGCATGCAGGGCGAGTGCGATCAGCGACGCGGAGACGGGCAGCGCAATCCGGGAGATGCGCATCGTGATTCAGGCGACGGAGTGGTTGACCGTGCCGGTATAGGTCCCCGCCACCGCTTGGGCGGGGACATTGATCACGATGGTCGGGTTCCAGCTGGCGGAGTTGTCACCGGAGCCGGTGGTCTTGCTGAAGGCGGTGCGTGAGACGTCCAGCGATTGCGCGGCCCCGGCATTGGCCTGTCCGGGGACGAAGGTGCCGGTGCCGGTGGTGCCCGTGGCCGCGCCCGACCAGTACAGGACAGCGGTGTTCGGGATGGTCTCGGCTGCGGTGCCTCCCCCTGTGGTGAAGCCTCCCGTCGCGGCGACGACCGAGGCGACCCAGGTAGCGGTGAGAGTGGCGCGCTGGTCGGAGACCATGATCGTGCCCAGCGGGCCGCTGATCTGGTTGCCGGGTGTGCCGCTTCCGATGCTGACGGGGCTGTTGGGCACGTTGATGGTGAGCCCGCCCGGTGCGGTCACGGTGAAGTTCACCGTGGTGGAACAGGTGGTGGATGCCGGGCAGGTGCCGGCCTGCGCGGGCAGGACGACGGCCATCGCCGCGACCAGGGCGGCGGCCCCTGTCAGGGGAATGCCCAGACGGCTCTTGGACACGGCTCTATCTCCCTTGTTGAACGGTCGCCCTTTGGCCTGGGCCGGCGTGATCAGATTGTCTTCAGCGATCACCCTGCGAAAACGACCTCGCGGGAGTTCTGGCAACTTTTGACGATCACCTGACGATGGGCTGATTACCGGGAGAATGATCGTGTCCGGGGATGATTCGGTAGCTTCGCCGCCGCCCGCTTCACCGCAGGTTGCTGTGCCGCTGGGCGCGTCGGCGTACGGCGAGGACCGCGGTGATGGCAAGCGCTGCGGCGGCGAGCAGGCCGGCGGCGATGAGGCCCCACGGTGTGGAGGAGTCCAGGAGTGCCGGTGCGCCCCAACTGGCGGATCTGGTGGGGAAGGCCAGCGTGCCTGTGACCGTGCGACGGACGCGGCCGCTTTCCAGAGTGAACTCGACCCTCCATGGCCCGTCGGGCAGCCGGCCGTCCAAGACGACCGCGACGGAGCCGGAGCCGCCGGGCGCGAGCGTCGTGCCGGCCTGCGCGCGGAACGGGCCGGCGCCCAGCCCGCCGGGTCCCTCCGACAGTCGCATCCAGCCGCTGAGGTCCAGGGCGCGCTCGCCGGTGTTGCGGACGGTCGCGGTGACCACGGGCCTGCCGTCCTGGGTGCGGGCGGGCGTGAGCCGTTCGATGCGGAAGTCCGAGGGCGGGTCTCCTCCTGGCCCGACGTCCAGATAGAGCCTGATGCCCACCTTCGTGGCCGTCTGCACGCTGCGCTTGGAGCCCGGCTCCAGGCGGGAGGCGGTCTCGGCCCAGATGGCGCCGTAGCGTTCGCCCTTGCTGGCCCAGGCGGGGATGCTGATCGTCGCCTTGAGCGGGACGGCGCCGTGCGCGGGCACCAGCACCTGGCGGCGCTCGACCGACACCCACGAGCTCAGCTCATTGGCGTCGGGGCGGGCCGCGGGCACGAATCTGTTGCCGCGAATCTCGGCGGCGTCCGGGTAGACCGTGACGGTCTGGGGGCTGCCGGAGGTGTTCAGGACCTCGAACCGCCGCGAGATCGTGGTCCCGGGGTTGATGTGGTCGACGATGTAGATACGGGCGCGAGGGTCGTCGCGGCGGTTGGCGGAGGCCTCCAGCAGCCGTATGCCGATGGTCCCGCCCGGTGTACGGGGGTCCTGAGACCGGCCGCCTGCCGGCTCGAGCTCGAGCTCGAGCGCCGGAGCAGCCGCCGCGCCGACCAGCATCGGCAGCGCCCCGATCGCCGCGAACACCATGGCGCGCAGCCTCACGCTGCTACGCCACGATGTGCGTGATCGTGCCGGTGTAGTCACCCGCGACATTGCTTGCCGCGGTCGCCACCGTGACCATCGGGTTCCACGTGGCCGAGTTGACGCCGGTGCCACCGGAGTGGCTGAACGCGGTACGCGTGACGTCCAGGGTCACCCCGCTGGGCGGCGGCGGCGCGGCGCAGCCGGTCTGGCCTGCTACGAAGAGTCCGTTCCCGGCCGTGGTGGCATCGCCCGAGCAGTAATACACGTCAGCGTTGCTGACGGTTTCCGCCGATGACGCAGCGCCGGTGGTGAAGTCCGAGGCGATCACGCTCACCGTCCAATCCGGTGTGATCGACCCGCGCGCGTCGTTGACGGTGATCGCGCCGAGCTGGCCATAGGGGTAGCCGCCCGAAGCCGCACTGTGAGACAGGGCCGCGGAGTCGGGCACGGTGATCTCCAGTGCCCCTGCGGTCACGGTGAAGGTGAGCGTGGTGTTGCACGCCGTGTTCCTGGCACAGGTGTCGGCCTGGACGGGACCGCTGGTCACCGCCCCTAGCGTGATGGCCGCCAGCCCGACCAGACCGGCTCGCACAAACGTCTTCATGCCAGCGAAATCCCCCCATGAACGCCCATTGACCGGGCGATACGCCACTCCTGCAACATCGGCGAATCTAGTTCGCGAAGGCGGACGTGCCGCCGTGTTTCGATTCCGGGTCCTGCCAAGGTTTCTTATGGGATGCCTTTGCAGGTCAAAGCAGGTCAAGGCCGGGCACAACCTTCAGGGGGACCTTGGCGCGGAATTTGACGCCCACAGACCTCATGACCACACTCCGGCCAGCAGAGATCATTTAGGCTGCGAGCGTTTCTCCGGACCGCTTGACCTGAAGGGCGTGCGTGACCTGCGGCACGACCTCGGTAAGGAATGTCATGACGACGAGCCGCGCTACGTTCTCCGCAAAGCGAGCTTGTCTGTCATTGGCAGCATCGATCGTCCTGACTTTCGCCATCGGCACACCGCCGGTGTCCGGGTCCACCATGGCGGCCCCAGCCGTCGTGTTCTGGCGCGCGGACCCGTTGACGATCACCGTGCCGACCTCGGCGAACCTCGGCAGCGGCCAGACCGGCGACACGATCAGCGCCTCTTTGGGCACCGTGACCGTGCTGGACACCCGCGTCGGCAACCCTCCCTGGACCGCGACCGTCTCAGCCACCAACTTCACCAGCGGTACGGGCACGATCACCAACAGTAACATCTCCTACTGGTCCGGGCCGATCACCGCCCAATCAGGCGCCGGTACCCGTATCCCCGGTCAGCTCACCGCAGCCGACAAAGTCTCACTCTCCGCTTCGCAGACCGCTTTCAGTGGCCGCAAATTGAGTATCGGGAACCAGTCCACGAGTTGGCAGCCGACCATCGTGGTATCAATTCCAGCATCTGCTACGCCAGGCTCCTATTCCGGCACCATTACCCACTCGGTGGCCTGAACCGCCCGAACGGCCCATACATCGCGAGCTGTAGGCACGTCAGCCTGACGATGTCCGCGGCGCGAGGCGATGCCGCCCCCTCATCGCATTGCGCACTCAAGAATTGCTCGCCGTCCTGTTGGTTTCCCGTGACTCGCCACGGACGCACAGAACTGAAGTTGACCGGTCATCGTGCGCGATATTGGGACTTCCGGAGCAGTATTGCCCGGCTCGGGCCGCTGAGTTTATGCCGATATCACAGATCAAGCGAGTGGCCCACCAGTATTCCTTTTCGTCTCTTCTGGAAGGAATGTCATGCGTCCGTCGACTCGACGCCTGGGTTACCCGCTCCTGGCCGGCCCTGATCCTGACCGTGAACGCCGCCGCCTCCGCCGCCGCGCCGCCCAGCTCTCCACGCCGCCCCGCCCCTGGGTGACGCTCTGCCTCAAGCTCAAGCGCATGCCGGAGCACCGCCGCATCAAGTGTCACTTCCCGCCGACACCGCGCCGCGTCTCGCCCGCGCGGATGGCCGAAGGCGCCCTGCGGACACCGGCCATCAACGAGTTGTCCGTTCCGACCGGCCCCGCCTCACCCGTCGGCATCGACGTCGGCCCGGACGGAGCGCTGTGGTTCGCCGAGAACTACGCCAACAAGATCGGGCGCGTCACCACCTCCGGCACCATCACCGAATACACCATCCCGACCAGCGACTCCTACCCTTGGGGCATCACCGCCGGCCCCGACGACGCCCTGTGGTTCGTCGAGCAGAACGCCGACAAGATCGGCCGGATCGACACCTCCGGCAACATCACCGAGTACGCCCTCCCGACCACGGGCGTCTACCCGATGCGCATCACCGCGGGTCCCGACAGCAACCTCTGGTTCGCCGAACAGATCGGCAACAACATCGCCAGCGTCACCACGACAGGGACGATCAACGAGTACGCACTGCCCACCAACTTCGCCGGGCCGTTCAACCTCGTCGACGGACCGGACGACAACCTGTGGCTCACCGAGAACTACGTGGACCAGATCGCCGTCGTCACCGTGACAACCCGGCTGCACGGCGACAGTAACTGAGCAGGACCGGACGCGCATACGAAAAGGGAGCCGCGATTCGCGGCTCCCTCTTTTCATTGTCAGTTGGGCAGCTCCAGGACCCTGGCATGCAGGATCGATCGTTGGTGCAGGGCCGCGCGCAGCGCGCGATGCAGGCCGTCCTCCAGATAGAGCTCGCCCTGCCACTGCACCACGTGCGGGAAAAGATCCCCGTAGAAGGTGGAGTCGGCGGCGAGCAACGAGTGCAGGTCCAGCATGGCCTTCGTGGTGATCAACGAGTCGAGCCGGACCTGCCGTGGAGGGATCTGCGCCCACTCGCGGTGCGTCAGACCGTGTTCGGGATAAGGGCGTCCGTCGCCGACAAGCTTGAAGATCACCCCCCCGATTTTAGGAGAGAATTCGAATCCTTGCGCTGTCGCGGCGCGTCAGCGCAGCTGGGCCTGGTCGCAGTCGTTGACTCTGCCGTTTTCGTAGCCGCGTTGGAAAGCGGCGACGCGTTGCTGGGAGCTGCCGTGGGTGAATGAATCGGGATCGACTCTCCCGGTGGTGCGTTGCTGGATTCTGTCGTCACCGACCGCCGCGGCGGCGTCCAGCGCCTCGGAGATCTCCGCCGTGGTGAAGGGCTTGTCGTAGAAGCCGGTCTGGACCGCGTTGTGCGCCCAGACGCCGGCGTAGCAGTCGGCCTGGAGCTCGACGGCGACCGACGAGCCGCCGGAGCCGAGCTCGCCGAGCAGGTCCTGCGCGTGATGGCCGTACTCGTGGGCGATCACGTACGCCTGCGCGAACGGGCCGCCCTTGGCGCCGAACTGGCTGTGGAGCTGGTCGAAGAAGCTCAGGTCGAGGTAGACGCGCTGGTCGCCGGGGCAGTAGAAGGGCCCGACGGCCGAGCTGGCGGTGCCGCAGCTCGTCTTCAACTGGCCCGAGTACAGGACAGTCTTCGATGGCCGATATCCGGAAATTTCCTTCTTCCAGTAGCCCTGGATGCTGTTGACCACGCCCACCACGCGGCACTTCTCCGATTGGTCGGCATCCTTGCCCGTATGGCACTGCTCGGCCAGGTTGGATGCGGGCCGTTGCTGGGCCGGCTCGCTGCTCCCGCCGCCACCGCCCACGTTGTTGAGCACGAAGACCAGCACGAGCACGATAAGGCTCACGATGCCGCCACCGCCGATGATCATGCCACCGGGGAAACCGCCGCCTCCGCCGCCTCCGCCCGAATATCCGCCGGCGTCCTCCACCTGCGAGGGGTCGAGTTCGACGTCGTCTCTGAAGTCCATTCTGACGTCCCTTCTGGGGGTGCCACCCGACTGACAGCTTCCCCGACGGTTCGTCTAAATACCTCCGGAGAACGTGTCGCACCGCTTCGGGTCCCCGCTCTCGTACCCGACAGTGAACCACTTCTCCCGCTGCAGCGACGTGCCGTGCGTGAAGGCGTCGGGGGTCACGCGCCCCTGCGTGCGCCGCTGGATGCTGTCGTCCCCCACCGCGGCGGCCGCGCTGAGCGCCTGGTCGATGTCCCTCTTGGAGAACGGCTCGCGGAAGAATCCGGTCCTGACCGCGTTGTGCGCCCAGACGCCGGCGTAGCAGTCGGCCTGCAGCTCCAGCCGCACCGATGTGCCGGCGGCGCCCGGCCTGCTGTCGGGGCCGACCCTGCTCATGGTGCCGAGCAGGTTCTGCGCGTGGTGGCCGTACTCGTGGGCGATCACGTACGCCTGCGCGAACGGGCCGCCCTCGGCGCCGAAGTCGCGCTGGAGCGTGTCGAAGAACGTCAGGTCGAGGTAGACCTTGCGATCGGCGGGACAGTAGAAGGGGCCCACGGCGTAGTCGGCCGTGCCGCAGCCGGTGCTGACCGCCTGCGTGAACAGCACGGTCTTCGCGGGCGTGTACGTCCTGCGCCCCCGCTCCTCGAACGCCTGCCGCCAGTACGACTGGATGCTGTTGACCGTCCCGACGACGCGGCAGTCCTCGGACTGCTGGGCGTCGGCCCCGGTGCGGCAGCGGGTGGCCAGGTTGCCGTTCGGCGCGGGCGCGCCCGGAGCGCTCGGCTGCTGCCCGCCACCCTGCCCGGGAGCCTGCCCGGGAGCCGGTACGCCGCCCTGCCGGCCGCTCTCGTTGCCGCTGAACGGCGACGGGAAGACCCCGAACAGGAACATCCCGGCGACCGCCATGACCAGAAGGAGGCAGCCGCCGCCCCGGCCGCCGATGGGCACCATGCAGCCGCCCCCGCCCGGCTGTGGACCGGAGGCCCGCACGTCCTCGACCTGCGACGGATCAAGCTGCGCGTCGTCGTCGAACTGCATGCCTCCCCTCATCCCCCGTAATGGAGTGATTACGCGGTGCGATCGCCCGATGTAATGCGAAATCGCGTATATGTCCGCTAATCTTCCGGTATGACGGGTGGATTGATCGGGATCGCGCTGGTGTCCCTGGGCATGGTTCTCACGCCTGGGCCGAACATGGTCTATCTGGTCTCGCGATCGATCACCCAGGGCCGCCGGGCCGGTCTGATCTCGCTCACCGGCGTCGTCCTCGGCTTCACTCTCTACCTGACCGCGACCTGCCTCGGGCTGACGGCCATCTTCGCGTACGTGCCGATCGCGTACACGGTGCTCAAGCTGGCCGGCGCCGCGTACCTGCTCTGGCTCGCCTGGAACGCCCTCAAGCCGGGCGGCACCTCGGCGTTCCAGCCGCGCGACCTCGAGCCCGAGCCCCCGCGCAAGCTGTTCGGCATGGGGCTGCTCACCTGCCTGCTCAACCCCAAGATCGCGATCCTGTACCTGTCGCTGCTCCCGCAGTTCATCGACCCGGCCATGGGACACGTGCTGCTGCAGAGCCTGGCGCTCGGCTCGGTCCAGATCGTCGTCGCGACCACGGTCAACGCCCTGATCGCCATCTCGGCCGGCGCCCTGGCCGCCTTCCTGGCGCGCCGCCCGCTCTGGCTCCGCATCCAGCGCTACGTCACGGGCACGGTGCTCGGCGTCTTCGCCGTGCACATGGCCACGGACCGCTCGAAGGCCCTGGTCGCCGCCTAGCGAGGTCAGCCGGCCGACGCGTCCCCGCCGCCGCCGGACGGGTCAGCCGGCCGACACGTCCGCGACGCCGCCGGACGGACCGCGATCCGACGGCCCGGCGGTGTTCACGGGGTGCGCGGCAGCGGCGGCAGCGGCAGGGGGAGGCCGGGCAGGCCGTCGATGCTGGTCGCGACGTGCTCCTTCTTCTGGAAGTACGCGTCGAGCGTCTCATCGGTCTCGCGTGCGAAGCGCGACGCGTGCAGCGGCCGGTCCTCCTCATAGGTCATGAACGGAACGGCGTACCCGCAGGTGTCGCGGATCTTCTCGGCGGTCACGACGATGATCGCGCGCAGGCCGTGCAGGCTCGGGTCGATGTCCGGGAAGTGACCCATCAGCTCGGCCCAGCGCGGATCATCGCGGAAGACCGGCTCCCCGCGGCCGTGCACGCGCACGATGTTGGGAGGCCCCTCGAAGGCGCACCACATCAGCGTGATGCGGCCGTTCTCGCGCAGATGGGCGATCGTCTCGGCGTTGCTGCCCGCGAAGTCGAGGTAGGCCACGGTGAGTTCGTCGAGCACGGCGAACGAGCCGTTCAGGCCCTTGGGCGAGAGATTGATGGTGCCGTCGCCGCCCAGCGGCGCGGTCGCGGTGAAGAAGATGTGCTGTGCCTCGATGAAGGCACGCAGCCTGCCGTCTATCCGCTCGTAGCTCTTTCCCATGGGCTGATTATGGCGGAGTGGCCGTTTTCGCCGGTCCGGGTCGCCGGGCGCATGGTCAGGATCAGTACGGCCAGCCCGGCGAAGATGACCGTGGCCACGAGGCCGGTGACGTGCAAACCGGCGGTGAACGCCTCCCGCGCGGTGTGCAGCAGTTCCGCGCCCTGGCCGGCGGGAAGGTCCCGGCTTGCGGCGACCGCGCCGGCCAGCGAGTCGGAGGTGTCGTCCGTCCGGCTGCGGTAGACCACCGCGGCCACCACACCGAGCAGCGCGAACCCGAGCGAGCCGCCGAAGTAGTTGCCGGTCTCCGACATCGACGCCGCCGAGCCGGCGCGCTCGGGCGGGACGGACCCGACGACCAGCCCGGTGCCCAGCGCGAACAGCGGGCCGGTGCCCAGCGCCAGTACGGCGATGCCGATCATCACCAGCGGCAGGGCGAGCTGACCGTCGACGACGACCAGCAGCAGGCTGCCCAGGGCCGACCCCACCAGCCCGCCGGCGATCGCGGTCGTCTGCTTCATCCTCTGGGCCAGCGCCGGTGCGGCCATGGTGCCGGCCGCCACGCCCAGCCCCATCGGCGCGAACAGCACCGCCGACGTGACCGGCGAGAAGCCCAGCACGCTCTGCAGGTACTGGGTCACCAGCAGGCCCGTACCGGCCATGGCGACGCCGGCGAAGACCAGCCCGACGATCACGGCCGTGAACGGGCGGTTGCGGAGCAGCCGCAGGTCCAGCAGGGGTGTCTCCAGCCGCAGCTGCCGGCGTACGAACAGGAATCCGATGGCCGCGCCGGCGACGAGGGCCGCCGCCGGCACGACCGGCACGCTCTCGACGGTCAGCTGCTTGATGCCGTAGACCATCAGAAGCACCGCCACGAGCGACAGCCCGACGCTGGTCAGGTCCAGCCGGCCGGCCCGGTCGCTACGGAACTCCGGCAGCAGGACCGGCCCGGCGAGCAGCAGCAGCGCCATCGCCGGCACGGCGACCAGGAACACCGATCCCCACCAGAAGTGCTGGAGCAGGAACCCGGCGAGTACGGGTCCGAGCGCGCCGCCGGTGAACTGGCAGGTCGCCCAGATCGCGATGGCCTGCCCGCGCTGTCGTTCGTCGCGGAACATGTTGGTGATCAAGGCAAGCGTGGACGGCGCCAGGGTCGCGCCGGCGATCCCCAGCAGCGCACGCGCGACGATCAGCATCAGCGGGCTGACCGCGAAGGCGGCCACGACCGACAGCGCCGCGAACGCCCCTCCGCCGATCATCAGCAGCCGCCGGCGGCCGATCCGGTCGCCGAGCGTGCCCATCGTGATGACCAGGCCGGCCACCATGAGCCCGTAGCTGTCGCTGATCCACAGCTGCTGGACGTTGGTGGCACCCAGGTCGGCGCTCAGCTGCGGGAGCGCGAGGAGCAACGCCGTCATGTCCATCGCGACCAGCAACGTCGGCAGCATGAGGACGACCAGTCCCAGCCATGCCCGATTGGCTCGCATATTCTGAACTCCCTGTTCTCTCGACGTTTCGCCTGCTGGTCGGAGCGGTCGAGAGTTTCTTGACATCGGTACGGGCGGAAATTTCCGCGCCTGCCACGGCGGGGGATGTCAAGACGGCGTCGGCGGCTCCGACCAACCGGTCGAAGGGCCCAGCCGGGGCTCGCGAACCACGAGGAGTACGAGATGAAGTTCCTGATCAGCCTGCACATCAACCCGGCCGTGCTGGACGCGCTGACCGACGAGGAGAAGGCGGCGATCGGCGACGGCCACGGCAGGTTCATCGAGGCGCTGAAGAGGTCCGGCGAACTGATCACCACGCAGGCGCTGGTCGACCCGTCGCAGGCCGCCGTGGTGTCCGTACGCAACGGCCAGCCGGTGGTGACCGACGGCCCTTTCCTGGAGGCGAAGGAGTACCTGGGCGGCTTCTACCTGATCGACTGCGAGAACAAGGAGCGGGCGATCGAGCTGGCGGCGCAGATCCCGGACACCGCGATCGAGGGCCTGGGGGTCGAGGTACGGCAGGTGATGTTCGCTGACGGACAATTGGAGGCATGACAGCATCAGCCATCGAGAACCTGCTGCGTGAGCTCACGCCGCAGGTTCTCGGCGCGTTGGTACGCCGGCACGGCCAGTTCGAAGGGTGTGAGGACGCCGTACAGGAGGCCGTTCTCGCCGCCACCGTCCAGTGGCCGGCCGAGGGAGTGCCGGACAACCCGCGTGGCTGGCTGATGACCGTGGCGTCCCGGCGGCTCATCGACCAGATGCGCAGCGAGCACGCGCGCCGCGAGCGGGAGTCCGTGACGGCCACCGAAGTGGTGCCCGAGGAGGTGCCGGACACCGACGACTCGCTCGTCCTGCTCTTCCTGTGCTGCCATCCGACGCTGACCGCGGCCTCCCAGACCGCTCTGACGCTGCGGGCGGTCGGCGGCCTGACCACTGCCGAGATCGCCCGCGCGTTCCTGGTGCCGGAGGCCACGATGGCGGCCAGGATCAGCCGGGCCAAGCAGCGCATCAAGGCCGCCGGCAGCTCGTTCAGCCTGCCCGAGGGCGCGGAGCGCGAGGAGCGGCTACGGGTCGTCCTGCACGTCCTCTACCTGATCTTCAACGAGGGCTACACCGCCTCCTCGGGCAGCGAGTTGCACCGCGCCGACCTCGCACACGAGGCGATCCGGCTGGCCAGGATGGTGCACGCGCAGCTGCCCGAGGACAGCGAGGTGACCGGGCTGCTCGCGCTGATGCTGCTGACCCACGCCCGCCGGGAGGCCCGCACGACGGCGGCCGGCGATCTGGTGCCGCTGGACGAGCAGGACCGTACGAAGTGGGAGCGCGCACTGATCGACGAGGGCCTCGAGCTGGCCAAGGCGTCGCTGGCCGGCCCGGAGCTGGGGCCTTACCAACTGCAGGCCGCCATCGCCGCCACGCACGCCGACGCGGCCACGGCCGAGGAGACCGACTGGGCGCAGGTGCACGCCCTTTACCTGATTCTGGAACGGATCGCGCCCAACCCGATGGTCACCCTCAACCGGGCGATCGCGCTCGCCGAGACCGAGGGGCCCCTGGCCGGGCTGGCCCTGCTGGCCACATTGGACGGTGACGAGCGGATGGCCGGACACCACCGGCTGCTGTCCGTACGGGCGCATCTGCTGGAGAAGACCGGCGACAGGGCGGGGGCGTACGAGCACTACCGGCTCGCCGCGAAGGCCACCGCCAGCCTCGCCGAGCAGCGCTACCTGGAGTCCCGGGCCAGCCGGGTAAGGACATAGATCCTGTCGGCGGTGCGGCGCCGTGTCAGCGGCCGCGTCAGGACGGCGACGGCCCGGTATCAGAGCGGTCGGCGATGGTGGATGCCATGAACGGTTCAGCAACGTCCGTTCACCCGACTTGAAGGAGTGCACCACCATGTCGATCACCCTGACCGACCAGGACAAGCTCACCCTGCGGATCGCCGGATGGGGCGCGGTCTCACTGATGTCCGCCGCCGGCGCCGCCGGCTCGGCCCACAAGGTCGCCACCCACGGCTCCATCGCCCTGACCTCCGCGACCGGCCTGGTCGGGCACGTGCTGACCAAGGCTCCCAAGGGCGTCAAGTACGGCAGGTCCGTGGCCGAACTCGCCGACCAGGTGCTGCCCGCCCTGACGGCGGCCATGAGCCTGCTGAAGGAGCAGGACCCGGCAGAGGCCGACAACTTCCGCCGCACCGTCATCGTCGCCATCGACGCAGGCACCCAGTCCCACCAGGGCCGGCCCAGCCCGACCCTGGCCGAGATGGCCCGCAAGATCACCGCAGCCCTCGACGCCGCTTGATGCCTGTCACGGGGTCCTGCCGGGACCCTGGAAATGAGCTGGACATAGCAAAGGGGCCGACTTGGATGGGGTCGGCCCCTTTGCGTTTACTGCCTCAACCAGGCGCGGAGGATAGGGGATTTGAACCCCTGATAGGTTGCCCTATACACGCTTTCCAAGCGTGCGCCCTCGGCCACTAGGCGAATCCTCCGCCGACGAGCTTACCGGACTTCTGGACATGCGCAGACCACCTTTTCCAGGGTGGAGCAAGCACTGCGGCATCCGGCTAGACTGTCCAGGGACCCCTCGCGCGGCGTCATCCTGTGAACCTCCCCAGGGCCGGAAGGCAGCAAGGATAAGCGGGCTCTGGCGGGTGTGCGAGGGGTCTCTTCGTTGGGAGCCCCTCGCAGGCGGGATGGTCGCATGAGCCTTGCGCTTTATCGCAAGTACCGGCCCGGGACGTTCGCCGAGGTCAAGGGTCAGGAGCACGTCACAGACCCGCTGCGGCAGGCGTTGCGTACGGGGCGGATCAACCACGCCTACCTCTTCAGCGGTCCCCGCGGGTGTGGCAAGACCTCCAGCGCCCGCATCCTGGCGCGCTCTCTCAACTGCGAGAAGGGCCCGACGCCCGATCCATGCGGCGTCTGCGAGTCGTGCGTCGCGCTCGCCCCGACCGGGCCGGGTCACCTCGACGTCATCGAGATCGACGCCGCCTCGCACGGTGGCGTGGACGACGCGCGCGACCTGCGCGAACGGGCGTTCTTCGCCCCCGTGTCCGCGCGTTTCAAGATCTACATCATCGACGAGGCGCACATGGTCACCCGCGAGGGTTTCAACGCGCTGCTCAAGCTCGTCGAGGAGCCCCCGCCGCACCTGAAGTTCATCTTCGCGACGACCGAGCCGGAAAAGGTCATCGGGACGATCAAGTCGCGTACGCACCACTACCCGTTCAGACTGATGCCGCCCGCGACGCTCCGCGGGCTGCTGGAGGAGATCCTCACCTCCGAGAACGTGCCCTTCGAGCCCACCGCGCTGCCCCTCGTCGTACGTGCGGGCGCGGGCTCCGCCCGTGACTCGCTCTCGATCCTCGACCAGCTCCTCGCCGGGGCCGAGGAGGACGGCATCACGTACGCCAAGGCCGTCTCCCTGCTCGGCTACACCGACGGCGACCTGCTCGACGAGGTCGTCAACGCGTTCGCGGCACGTGACGGCGGACAGGTGTTCCACGCGGTCAACCGGGTGATCGAGGGCGGCCACGACCCCCGTCGCTTCGCATCCGACCTGCTCGAACGCTTCCGCGACCTGGTGATCCTTGCGAACGTTCCAGAAGCGGCCTCGAGCGGCCTGCTCGACCGCCCCGCCGACGAGCTCGAGCGCCTCGTCCAGCAGGCCGCCTCGATGGGCCCGGCCGAGCTGACCCGTGCGGCGGAGGTCTTCAACGCGGGTCTCACCGAGATGCGCGGCGCCACGTCGCCGCGGCTGCTGCTCGAGCTGATGTGCGCCCGCGTGCTGCTCCCCGGTGCCGCGCAGGGCGAGGAGGCCCTGCTCGCCCGCCTCGAACGCCTCGAACGCGGCGGTGCCGTCGCCCAGATGGCCGTGCGGGCCGCGCCCGGCGCACCCGCTTCCCCGGCCGCGGTGCCCATCCCGCGACCCGGCACCTCCTCCGGCCACGCCGGTGCCCGGGTCGCCGCGGTGGTCGCGAACGATCCGGCAGGGGAGGATGCCCAGGGCCCGGCCGCGCAGTCTCCCGCCCAGGCGCATGCCGTCCCGGCCGCGCAGGCGCCTGCCGCTGCGGCTACGCAGCCTCATGCCGCCGGTTCCGAGCCCACAGCGGCGGCTGCGGGGGCTGACGACTGGCCCGAGCCCGTACGTCCCGGCTCCCCGCCCGCGGGCGCATCAGGCGGTACGCAGGCGGCCCCGGCGGCGGTGAGCGGCGCGCCGCAGACGCCGCAGACGTCTCAGGCGGGCAGCGGGGCTCCCTCGGGGAGCGGGGTCGGCGCCGTACAGGCGCAGTGGGCCGCCGTGCTCGCCGCGCTCAAGCAGCGCAGCATCGTGGTCTGGGCGAACGTGAGCACCAACGCCCAGGTGGTGGGCGTGGAAGGCAATATCGTCACGCTGGGCTTCACCCAGGTCGGCGCGATGAAGAACTTCACGGGCGGTGGCAAGGACGCCGTGGTGGCCGGCGCGCTCGGCGACGTGCTCGGCGGCACGTGGCGCGTCGAAGCGGTCGTCGGCGGCTCCCCGCCCCCGCCCCGAGGCTCCTCCCGCCCCCCGTCGCACGGTGGCCCGGCCGGAGGTCACGCCGGCCCGGCCGCGGGTCATGGTGGGCCGGCGGCAGGCCATGGTGGGCCCGGTGCAGGTAACGGCACGGTGGCGGGCCCCACAGGGTCGGCCGGGTCTCAGGGGGCGGCGGGCGCGCATGTCGGGTCCCAACCCCAGGGCCGTACGGCGTCGCACGGCGGCGCCCACGACGCCCAGGAGCCCGGCTCCGACCAACCTCCGGCCGCGTCTTCCGGACGCCAGACCACGGACGAGTCCTGGCCCGACGCTCCCGACGACTTCGGCCCCGGCTCTCCGCCCACCCCCGACCCGACGCACACCATGCCCGTCGCACAGGCCGCCGCCGCGGTGGCGGCTCCGTCCGGGGGCGCCTCACCGGCTGGAGTCGGTACGGGCCTGGCCGCCGCGAGGTCGGCGGCGAGGGCCGCCGCCCAGGCGGGCCCCCGCGCCTCGGCCGCCCGTGGCGGCGCCGCGGCCTGGCCCGAAGCGGTCCCCGGCCGCAGCAAGGTCCCGGACTCGGACGACGTCGACCCCTTGAACGACGCGGACGCCGACGTGGACGCGGTCTCGGGCATGGCTCTGCTGGAACGTGAGCTGGGCGCCCGCGTGATCGGCGAGATCGATCACGCCTGATCGGCAGGCCGGCTGCCCCTGCTCGATGGGAGCGCTCCAAAAGAGCTCACACGCAAAGGCGGGAGCGTGCGGCGGCGGAGCGGGGGTCGGTGTGGGGGAGGGAGGCAAGGCGCTCCAGGACCTCGTAGTCGTCATGGCCGCTCGAGGTCTGCGCGTACGCCCACAGCTCGTCCGGTGACCCGTGCCGCAACAGGCACGCACGCACCTGAGCCTCCAGCTCGTCGCGTTCGCGGCGGATCTCCGGCGACTCCGAGCGCAACAGCAGCGGACCCGTGTACGCGCGGGCCAGCGCACGGGCGTCGTTCATCGACAGGTGGCGTCGGACCTCCAGGAAGTCGGCCTCCAGGGGGCACGTCAGCCGGTACGGCTTGCCCGCGATGGCTTCCCCCAGCTGGGTCCGCAGCCGGTGGATCTCCGCCCTGATCGTCACCGGATTGCCGTCGTCCCCGTAGAGGTGGAACGAGAGCTGCTCGGCCGTCAGCCCGTGCGGATGCAGCGCCAGCAGGGCCAGGATCTCCGCGTGCCGCAGCGACAGCGGCCGGTCGAGGTCGCCGAACGTGGCTCTGGGCGGCCTCTCGCCGAGGAACGTGAGGGCGAGGGCGGGAGGCGTGGCGGACGGCGCGGGACGCAGCAGGAAGCCCCCGGAGAACGGCTCCAGCAGGCCGACGCTCCCGTCGCCGAGTATCACCCGGCGGCCGGTGAGGCGCAGGCGCTCGCCCAGGTCGCCCGCCGGGTCGCCCAGCAGGACCCGGCCGGTGGACGACAGCAGCACCCCGGGCCGCCCGCGCAGGGACTCGTAACGGCGGCGCAGGCGTTCGTCGCGCTCGTGCATGCGCAGCGCGAGCTGGGTCTCAGCGAGCTTGGCCGTGGCGGCGACGAGGGCGACGGTGGCCGGGTGCAGGCTGCGCGCGGTGCCGCTGACGTCGACGCAGCCGATGATCATGCCGGAGTCGGGATCGGTGATGGGCGCGGCGCTGCACGACCAGATGTGCAGCACCCGCATGAGGTGCTCCTCGGAGTAGACGTGTACGGGCCGGCCGGCGGCGAGGGCGGTGCCGATGCCGTTCGTGCCGACGCTGTCCTCGGTCCATTGGTGCCCGTCGGCCAGGCCGATCTGGTCGGCGCGGCTCATGACCGAGTGGCTGCCGTCGCGCCACAGCACCCGGCCGTCACCATCCGTGATGATCAGCACCTCGTCGGCCAGCCCGGTGAGCGTCTCAGCGATCATGGGCAGCAACGGCCGCAGCGGGTGTGCCTGACGAGCGTCCTTGATGCGGGAAAGGTCGTAAACCAGCGGCGCGCTCTTGCCCTCAGGATCGATCCCGGCCTTGAGGGAACGGTCCCACGATGCGGTGATCAGGTTGCGCGGCAGCTCCGGAAGGGCGCGGCCGGTCACCGCCGCTTCGTGTGCTCCGCGCAGAAGACGGGAGTACGCGTTGAGATGGGCGTAACTCATCGGTCACTCCAAGTAGTCAGTTAGAGCATCCGTCTTGCGGGCGATCCGCGCAAGCCGTTCGGGGGGATTGCGGAGAGTGGTTGAACGTACGCAACCTGTGTGCAACGTTCGGCGCGTTAAGGTCCTGGATCAACGCGTCGGCGTGGTGCGGCCGCTCCGCCGACGTGGTGGCCGGGTCTCGGACGCTGGAGGGGGGCCGAGATCCGGCCAAAAACATCCCATAGGCGGGGGCACCCCAGTACATGACGCCGCCCAAACCCCGTAGGCTCGTGGAGTCAAGAATGCGGAGCCACGAGGAGCGCACCACGGTGAACCCAGGGGATGTCAACCTGCAGCAGCTGCTGGAGCAGGCCCAGCTCATGCAGCAGCAGCTTGTGAGCGCCCAGCAGGAGCTCAACGACGCGCAGATCGAGGGCTCGTCGGGCGGCGGGCTGGTCACGGCCGTCGTCAACGGCTCGGGCGAGCTGCTCGAGCTCAAGATCGACCCGAGCGTCATCGACGCCGGCGACCCGCAGGACACCGCCGACACGATCGCCGACCTGGTGATCGCGGCCGTCCGCGATGCCGTCCGCGCCGCCGCCGACCTGCAGCAGGAGAAGCTCGGCCCGCTGGCCCAGGGGCTGGGCGGCGGCGGTCTCGGACAGTTGCCAGGGTTCTAGGCATGTACGAAGGGGTCGTCCAAAATCTGATCGACGAGCTCGGCCTGCTGCCCGGCGTCGGTCCCAAGAGCGCGCAGCGGATCGCGTTCCACCTGCTGGCGGCCGATCCTGCCGACGTCAAGCGGCTGGCGCACGCGTTGCTGGAGGTCAAGGAGAAGGTCCGCTTCTGCCGGGTCTGCGGCAACGTGGCCTCGGAGGAAGAGTGCCGTATCTGCCGCGACCCGCGCCGCGACACGCACGTGATCTGCGTGGTCGAGGAGTCGAAGGACGTCGTGGCGATCGAGAAGACGCGCGAGTTCCGCGGCACCTACCACGTGCTCGGCGGCGCGATCAGCCCGATCGACGGCATCGGCCCCGATGACCTACGCATACGCGAGCTCATGACGCGCCTGGCCGACGGCCGGGTCACCGAGCTCATTCTCGCCACCGACCCCAATCTCGAGGGTGAGGCGACTGCTACCTATCTGGCCCGTCTGGTCAAGCCGATGGGCATCAAAGTGACACGACTGGCCAGCGGTCTGCCTGTGGGCGGTGACCTCGAATACGCCGACGAGGTGACCTTGGGCCGCGCGTTCGAAGGACGGAGGCTGCTGGATGTCTGACCAGTGGAGCGCCCTTGCGGAAGAGATCTCCGTGCACGCGCAGGACTACGTCGACGGTCTGACCAGGGTCGCGAGCGGTGAGGGCGGAGACGCCATCTGGTCGCTGCTGCTGGTGGAGGTCGCGCAGGTGAGCCTGGCGGGCGCCAAGCTCGGGGCCAACCGCGACGTGATCCTCTCGGGCAACAACGAGCCGCCGATGAGCGAGGACCCCGACATCGACGGGGTGCGCACCGCGCTGGCCGAGCGGCTGGAGGCCGTCGACGACTACGCCGAGGTGTTCGACCCGTACAAGGACACCGTCGTCACCCCGTACCGGCTCTCCGACGACCTGACCGCGGTCGCCGCCGATCTCATCCACGGGCTGCGCCATTACCACGCGGGGCGTCCGCACGAGGCGCTCTGGTGGTGGCAGTACTCCTACTTCAACACCTGGGGCAACCACGCGGGTGCCGCGATGCGCGCGCTGCAGGCCCTGGCCGCGCACTCGCGCCTCGACGTGGCCGAGGAGACCACCGCGGTCTGATCATCCATATTGTGGAACGGCCCATCTGCCGCATGAGATGGCCCCAGTAGACTGGCAGCTCACAGTCCAAACCGGGAGACTCTCGTGGCGCTCGTTGTGCAAAAGTACGGTGGTTCGTCCGTCGCCGACGCGTCCTGCATCAAGCGGGTCGCGCAGCGGATCGTCGCGACGAAAAAAGCCGGCAACGACGTGGTCGTGATCGTCTCCGCCATGGGCGACACGACGGACGAGCTGCTCGACCTGGCCGAGCAGGTGTCGCCGCTGCCTCCGGGCCGCGAGCTCGACATGCTGCTGACCTCGGGCGAGCGCATCTCGATGGCCCTGCTGGCGATGGCGATCGCCAACCTTGGCCACGAGGCCCGTTCGTTCACCGGCTCGCAGGCAGGTGTGATCACCGACTCCACCCACGGCAAGGCACGCATCATCGACGTGACGCCCAGCCGCATCCGTGAGGCGATCGACCAGGGCCGCATCGCGATCGTGGCCGGGTTCCAGGGTGTCTCGCAGGACACCAAGGACATCACCACGCTGGGCCGCGGCGGCTCCGACACCACGGCGGTGGCGCTGGCGGCGGCCCTGCAGGCCGACGTGTGCGAGATCTACACCGACGTCGACGGCGTGTTCACCGCCGACCCGCGCATCGTGCCGGCGGCGCGGCAGATCCCCAGGATCTCCTACGACGAGATGATGGAGATGGCCGCCTGCGGCGCGAAGATCCTGCACCTGCGCTGCGTCGAATACGCGCGCCGGTTCGACCTGCCGATTCACGTCCGCAGCTCGTTCAGCACCAAGGAAGGCACGTGGGTCGTCTCCGACCCTTACACCGAAGGAACCGAGATGGAGCAGCCGATCATCTCCGGCGTCGCACACGACCGGAGCGAGGCCAAGATCACTGTTGTCGGGGTCCCCGACAAGGTCGGAGAGGCTGCCTCGATCTTCAAAACGCTGGCCGACGCCGAGATCAACATTGACATGATCGTGCAGAACGTCTCGGCCGCGGCCACGGGCCGCACGGACATCTCCTTCACGCTGCCCACGGCCGACGCCCAGACGGCGCTGGGGTCGCTGAAGAAGATCCAGGCCCAGATCGGCTACGAGTCGCTGCTCTTCGACGACCAGATCGGGAAGGTGTCGCTGATCGGCGCGGGCATGCGCTCGCACCCCGGCGTCACGGCGACGTTCTTCGCGGCCCTCGCCGACGCGGGGGTCAACATCGAGATGATCTCCACTTCGGAGATCCGCATCTCAGTGGTCGTCGGGCAGGACGGCGTCGACGCGGCCGTGGCGGCCGCCCACCGCGCGTTCTCGCTCGACGCCGACCAGGTCGAAGCCGTGGTGTATGGAGGTTCCGGACGATGAGCAACAGGCCCAATCTCGCCCTGATCGGCGCGACCGGTGCCGTCGGCACCGTCATGCGCGACATCGTGTCGTCCCGTGAGGACATCTGGGGCGAGATCCGTCTCGTCGCCTCGCCGCGCTCGGCGGGCAAGGTGCTCCAGGTACGCGGTGAGGACGTCGTGGTCCAGGCCCTCGCCCCCGAGGTCTTCGACGGCATCGACGTGGCCATCTTCGACGTGCCCGACGAGGTGTCGGCGGTGTGGGTGCCGATCGCGGCCGAGCGCGGCGCGATCGCGATCGACAAGTCGGGCACGTTCCGCATGGAGCCGGACGTGCCGCTGGTCGTGCCCGAGGTCAACCCGCTCGACGCCCGCAACCGGCCGCGCAACATCATCTCGACCCCCAACTGCACGACGCTGTCGATGATGGCGGCCATGGGGGCCCTGCACGCCGAGTACACCCTCACCGAGCTGGTCGTCGCCTCCTACCAGGCGGTGTCGGGCGCCGGTGTGGCGGGCTCCGCGCGGCTCTACGACGAGGTCGAGGCGCTGGCCGGCGACCGCACGGTCGGGCAGGCGGCCGGCGACGTACGCAAGGTGCTGGCCAACAAGCTGCCCGAGGAGTCGCCGTTCCCCGCGCCCATCGCGTTCAACGTGGTGCCGTGGGCGGGCTCCTACAAGGACGGCGGCTGGGCCTCGGAGGAGCTCAAGCTCCGCAACGAGTCCCGCAAGATCCTCGGCATCCCCGACCTGAAGGTCTCCGCGACCTGCGTGCGCGTGCCGGTGGTCACGACCCACTCGCTGGCCGTGCACGCGCGGTTCGAGCGCGAGATCACGGTCGCCGACGCGCACCGCGTCCTCGAGGCGGCGCCGACGGTGGTCCTCATGGACGACCCGGCCAACGGTGTCTTCCCGACGCCGCTCGACGTCGTGGGCAACGACCCGACCTACGTGGGCCGCATCCGGCAGGCGATCGACTTCCCCAACACGCTCGACCTGTTCGTGTGCGGGGACAACCTGCGCAAGGGCGCGGCGCTCAACGCGGCGGAGATCGCCGAGCTGGTCGCGGCCGAGCTGTAGTCCGGTCCGTCAGATGGTGTGACGCCGTGCTTCCTGCGCGGCGTCCGCCGTCTTACGGCCGTGGTGACCGACCTGCCGTCCTACGGCCGCGGTGACCCACCCGCCGTCCTACGGCCGCGGTGACCGACCGGCCGGCTCGCAGGCGTGGCGTCCCGCCGGTGAGAGCCCGAACCGGTACTGTGGACGAGCAGCCCTCACCGGAAGAGGATGTCCCAGTGGCTGCTCTCGTCGGCGAAGATCGTGCCTGAGTCCGAGCGGTACAGTGGCGCGCCGTCGCTGCGCACTCCGGCCTTGGCGTAGTTTTTCGTGATGTACGGGTCCACGCAGCTGTTGTGGGAGATGTCGAGCTTGTAGCCGTTCCCGTGGCTGTACACCCCGGGAGCGTGGCCTGCTTCCGTGCCTCCCGTGACCATGATCGGGCACTTGCTCTCGCGCTTCAGCTCCATGATCCCGGCGATCGTCCCGGTCCGTACCGAGTCGAGCGAGGTGCAGCGGTGTACGTACTTGCTCGTACAGTTGCCGCTCGACTTCGTCCGCACGCCCCCGCTCTTCAGCCAGCCGCTGGCGATGGCGTGGGTCATCTGCATGGCCCCTTGCCGGGGCAGGACCCGCGTCAGGTCGACACGGGCGTTCTTGCGGGGCAGGCGCGGATGCGCCTTGGATATTCGAGCCGTCCGGACGCGTACGCGCCCTGCGGCGGGCTCGGCGGCCGGAGGGCGCGGCGGCCGCTGCCCGGCCTCGGGCTCCACCGCCGTGCGGTCCTGCGGGCCGGCCGATTCGGTCATCGGCCGGTCCAGGAGGTCCACAACGTCGTTGCTGCCCGTCATGAGCCATTCGCGGGCCCACGAGCTGTCCGGACGGAACCCGAGCTCGTAGTCCCAGTCGGTGGGTGCGGCCCTGTCGTGGCTGCTCGGCACCGGCGACCCTCCGGGGTGGGAAGCGGCTGAAGCGGCCGAGGCCAGCGCGATTATGGAGATCTCAACGCCGAGGAGTGCGACCACTGTGAGGCGCACTGTTCCACGTATCCACATGTCGATGCCTTTTCGCGGAAATAGCCCTTCCGCCACAAACGACAATCCCACCATTCACAGGAGATAACTCATGCCGCGGTCGCAACTTTGCCTTGTGGCGGCGATCACCGTGCGCCTCCATGACCTTGGACCGGGAAACCTGCTAAATTGGGCTGCCGCTATGGCCCTGGCCCGACGCAACGGAGGGGCGGCAGGCAGATGAGCGGGTTTTCTGCTCGGTGCCCCATCACGACGTAAAGTGACGAACGTGTCCGAAGCCCGAAACCGAGGATCGGAGAGCACCCGAGAGGTCATCGTCGAGACGGCATTGCGGTTGTTCAGGGAGCGCGGCTTCGACGCGACCACAATGCGTGCCATCGCCGCCGAGGCCGGGGTGTCCGTGGGCAACGCCTACTACTACTTCGAGAGCAAGGAGGCGTTGATCCAGGCGTACTACGACCGCGCCCAGGCCGAGCACGAGGCGGCCTGCAAGGAGTTCCTGGCCACCGAGAGATCGTTCGCGGCCAGGCTGAGCGGCGTGCTACGCGAGTGGGTACGCGTGTCCGAGCCCTACCACGAGTTCGCCGTCAAGTTCTACAAGCACGCGGCGGAGCCGACCAACCCGCTGAGCCCGTTCAGCAAGCAGTCGTCACCCGCCCGCGAGGCCTCCATCGCGATCTACCGTCAGGTCGTCGAGGGGTCGCGCGACCGGATGAACGCCGAGCTGCGCGAGGAGCTGCCCGAGCTGCTCTGGCTGCTCTCCATGGGCATGGTGCTGTTCTGGGTGCACGACACCTCGCCGGGGTGCGAGCGTACGTACCGCCTGATCGAGGTGACGGTGCCGCTGGTGGACCGGCTGGTCGGGTTGTCGCATCTGCCTGGTTTGCGGGGGATCACCAAGGACTTCATCGCGGCGGTCCACGAGCTGCGTGCCTAGAACCACATACCGGTCGGTTGGTACGGTGCGTGGATGAGTCAGAACTGGGGCATGACGATCCCGTTCTCCGATCGCTCGCTGTCCAGGTCGCGGGAGTTGATCGCGGAGCTGCCGGGGCTCGGTTACACCGACGCGTGGTCCGCCGAGGTCAACGGGGCCGACGGGTTCGTGCCGCTGGCCATGGCCGCGCAGTGGGCTCCTGGGCTCAGGCTGGGCAGCGCCATCGTGCCCGTCTCGACGCGCGGTCCGGGGCTGCTGGCCATGTCCGCGGCCACGCTGGCCGATCTGGCGCCCGGGCGGTTCGTGCTGGGCATCGGCGCGTCCTCGCCGGCGATCGTGGAGCGGTGGAACGCGGGGCGGTTCGAGCGGCCGTACGCGCGCACGCGTGACACGCTGCGCTTCCTGAAGAAGGCGCTGGCGGGGGAGAAGGTCTCGGAGGCGTACGAGACGTTCGAGGTCAAGGGGTTCAAGCTGGAACGGGCCCCGGAGATCCCGCCCAGGATCGTGCTGGCCGCGCTCCGGCCCAGGATGCTCCGGCTGGCCGCCGAGGAGGCCGACGGCGCGATCACGAACTGGCTCTCGCCCGACGACGTGCGCAAGGTGCGCGCCGAGATCGGCGCGGGCACGGAGCTGATCGCCCGCCTGTTCGTCTGCGTGAGCGAGGACGCCGACCGGGTACGCGAGATGGCCAGGTGGATGCTGGCGGGTTACCTGACCGTCCCGGTGTACGCGGCCTTCCACGACTGGCTCGGCCGGGGCGAGGTGCTGCGTCCCATGCACGAGGCATGGCGGGCCGGCGACCGGCAGGCGGCGCTCAAGGCCATCCCCGACGAGGTGGTCGACGCCCTGATCGTGCACGGCGACGCGGCCACCTGCCGCGCGCGGATCCGGCAGTACGTGGACAGCGGGCTCGACACCCCTGTTCTCGCGCCCATCCCGGTCGGAGAGGTCTCCATCGAGCAGGCCGTGCGGGAGCTGGCCCCCAAGGCGTAGGAGCGTGGCATGGACGACGTACTCAGGCTGGACGCGGTCGGCCAGGCCCAGGCGGTCAGGGACGGGCAGGTGTCGGCGCGGGAGCTGGCCGAGGCCGCCATCGCGCACATCGAGGCCCACGACGGCGGGCTGAACGCGGTCATCCACCGCCGGTTCGAGCGGGCGCTGGCCGAGATCGACTCCATCCCGGAGGAGGCGCCGTTCCGCGGGGTGCCGATCCTGCTCAAGGACCTCGGCTGGCGGCAGGCGGGCGAGCCGTACAGCGCGGGCTCGCACGTGCGCGACGGCATCGAGCCCGGCGTGGACGGGTACGGCGTCGTGCGGCTGCGCGAGGCCGGGTTCGTCATGCTCGGGCGGACGAACACCCCCGAGTTCGGCAGCACGATCACCACGGAGCCGGTGGCGTTCGGGCCCACGCGTAACCCGTACGACCCCGCGTACTCGCCGGGCGGTTCGAGCGGGGGGTCGGCGGCGGCCGTGGCGGCCGGGATGGTGGCGCTGGCCACCGCGAGCGACGGGGGTGGCTCGATCCGTATCCCGGCGTCCCTGTGCGGCCTGGTGGGGCTCAAGCCGACGCGCGGGCGCGTGAGCGCCGGGCCGGCCATGGGCGAGGGGTGGAGCGGGTTCTCGTGCGCGGGATTCGTCAGCAGGAGCGTGCGTGACACGGCGGCGGCGCTCGACGTCGTGTCCGGCATGTACCCGGGCGACCCGTACGACGCCCCCGCTCTGCCGGGGCCGCTGGCCGCCGAGGTGGGCAGGGAGCCGGGGCGGCTCCGGGTCGGGTTCGTCACCAGGCATCCGAACGGGGCCGTGCCGGAGGCGCCCGAGCTGACCGAGGCCGTCACCAGGGCGGCCGCGCTGCTGGAGTCGCTCGGTCACGACGTCGTGCCCGGCGGCCCCAGGGCGCTCGGGGAGCCCCTTTTCGCCCAGCAGTTCGGCGCCGTCGTCGCGAACAACCTGGCCGCGCACGTGGCGAGCCTGGGCGAGCTGCGCGGCAAGCCCGTGCGGCCGGAGGAGCTGGAGCCACGCAACGCCGCCATGCTTGCGGCGGCGCACAAGCACAGCGCGGCCGACCACATCCTGGCCACCCAGTGGATGGACGACTTCCGCCGCCGCATGGCCACGTGGTGGGCCGAGGGCAACGACCTGCTGCTGATGCCCTCGCTGGGCGTCTCGCCGTTCCCGGTGGGCTGGATCCCGCCGGACGACCTCAGCACCGCGTTCGGCAGGACCGGGCACGCCGTGGCGTACACCTCGCCGATCAACGCGACCGGGCAGCCGGCCATCTCGCTGCCCCTGCACACGACCGAGGCGGGCCTGCCGGTGGGCGTGCAGCTCGTGGCGCCGGCGGGGAGGGAGGACCTGCTGATCAGAGTGGCCGCGCAGATCGAGCTGGTCAGGCCGTTCGAGCACGCGGCGATGCGCTGACCGTCAGGAACTCGTGGCCCCGCCGACGCGTTATGTCGTGAGAGGTCGGGGGTAGGGGGGTCCCATGATGGCGAAGGCAGCACGGGCAGCGGCGGCGTGGCGGACGTACCGCGAGGTGACGAAGCCAGGCTCGCCCAGCCTGATGACCAGGGTCAGGGCGATTCCGCGGATGGTCGGCGCGGTCATGCGCGGGCAGTACGACGGCATGGGCAAGGGCAAGCTCGCCCTGCTCGGGCTCGGGGTGGTCTACATCCTGTCGCCCATCGACGTGGTGCCCGACTTCCTGATGTTGATCGGCGTGGCCGACGACTTCGGCGTGTTCCTGTGGCTCGCCGCCGCGCTGCTCGGCGAGAGCGGGCGGTACGTCGAGCACGAGCGGCGCGTCATCCAGGCGCGGCTCGTGGAGGAGGAGGCTTAGATCTCCTCCATCCGCAGCCAGGCACGTGAGGGCAGCGGGTGGCCGAAGAGGCGGGCCGCGTTGCCGTAGGCGACCCTGGCGATGTCGGCGGGCGGGAGCGAGCCGAGGTTGCGGGCCACGGACTTCTGCGTGTCCGGCCAGGTCGAGTCGGAGTGCGGGTAGCCGCTCTCCTGCAGCACATGGTCGAGGCCGACCGCGAGCCGCACGCCTGACAGCGCGTGGTCGTCGAGCGTGCCGAAGAAGAAGTTGCGGCGCAGCACCTCGCTCGGCTTGAGCCCGCCCTCCCACGACGCCTCACCGGCGACCGGGTGGTCGAGGGCGTAGTCGGCGCGCTCGGCCAGCATCGGCAGCCAGCCCACGCCGCCCTCGACGATGAGGATGCGCAGCGAGGGGAAGCGCAGCGGCACCCCGGACCAGAGCCAGTCGGCGCAGGCGAACATGGCAGTGGTCGGCATCATCGTGGTGATGGCCTCGATGGGCGTGTCGGGCGAGGGGACGGGCGACCACGACGAGTCGCCCGCGTGCAGGGCGATGACCGTGCCGGTCTCCTCGCAGGCGGCGAAGAACGGGTCCCAGTGGCCGGTGTGGATCGACGGCAGCCGGAGCCGGGTCGGGAACTCGGGGAAGACGACGGCCTTGAAGCCGCGGGCGGCGTTGGCGCGGATCTCCTTGGCGGCCACGTCGGGATCGGGCAGCCAGGGGAGCTGCAGGCCGATGATGCGCTCGGGATAGGTGCCCGCCCAGACGTCGATGTGCCAGTCGTTCCACGCCTTGACCAGGGCGAGCCCGAGCTCCTGGTCGCGGGTCCTGGCGAACGGCATGCCGGACTGCCCGGCCAGCATGCCGGGGAAGCACAGCGCGGCCCAGATGCCCGCGACGTCCATGTCCTGGATGCGGGCCTCGATGTCGTGGCAGCCGGGGCGCATGTGCTCGAACCTGATCGGCTCGAGCGTGCGCTGCTCGCGGGGCAGCCCGGCGCCCACGTCGATGCCGGCGCACGGGTAGGTGGCCCCGCCGTAGCGCCAGACCTGGTGCCCGGCCTCCGTCTCCACGACCTTGGGCGCGACGTCGGCATATTTCTCCGGCAACCGGCCTTCGAAGAGGTCGGGAGGCTCGATCAGGTGATCGTCGGCGGAGATGATCACGTAGTCGCGCCGCCTCGGGTCAGGGTCGGGGAGCAGCGGCGTAGTCACGCAGGTAACCGTACGACGAGGGGATAACGTCGAACAAGCTGCGACGTATCCGTTGGGTATCCAAGATTTTTGACCCGGGACCGCCGGGAGGGGGATGGCGGGCGGTCCCAGGCCCGGGTTGGGCCCCTTTGCCGGGACGCAGCAGGCGGGACCCGGCCTGCCACTACCCGTCCGAGCCGGGTTCAGTCAGCAGATGGTCGCGCAATTCGGCGATGGTGGCGGGGGAGACGTTCAGGACCTGTGTGACGTACCTCTCGATCGAGCCGTGCCGCGCCGTCAGGTCGGTGAGGAAGAAGCGCATGGCCTCGGCGGGCGCGAGCCCGAATCCCGGCCACATGGGCGCGTCGGGGTGCCTTCTGCGCCAATCGGCGATGAAAGCCTCGGTGGCCAGCCCGGTGAGCGCATAGTCGGCCACGATGTCGTCCTCG
Source organism: Nonomuraea sp. NPDC050786 (assembly GCF_040654115.1). Classification (NCBI taxonomy): domain Bacteria; kingdom Bacillati; phylum Actinomycetota; class Actinomycetes; order Streptosporangiales; family Streptosporangiaceae; genus Nonomuraea; species Nonomuraea sp. NPDC050786. The sequence continues at coordinate 113,746 of NZ_JBFAHJ010000019.1, read as the reverse complement.
CTGACGCCCGCCAGCGAGAGGACCAGGGCGGCGAGCACGCCGGTGCGGTCCTTGCCGGCGGCGCAGTGGATCACCACGGGGGCGTTCTCGGCCCGCGCGATCGCCTCCAGCGCGGTCCTGAGGTTGTCGAGGCGGTCCTCGCTCATCTCCAGATAGCGGTCGGCGAGATATCTCCCCACGCCGATCTCGTCGCTGTACACCGACATGTCCCAGCGGCGTCCCTCGATAGGGAGGTTCTGGTAGAGCTGCCCCTCGCTCTCCGGGGCTCGTCCCGCCTTCTCGATCTCGAACGGATGGCGCAGGTCGATGACCATGCGGACGCGTAGCCCGCGGAAGGTCGTGAGGTCGTCCCCGGCCAGCCAGCCGAGCGAGTCGGCCCGGTAGAGCCGCTGCCACCTGACGGTGCGCCCGTCCTGGGTGGCATATCCACCTACGTCGCGAAAATTACGGATGCTGGCGAACTCAATGTGGCGGATCACCCTCAATACCTTAATTGGCGGCGGTCACGGACTCCTTGGAGTCCTCCCCGGCCTTCCGCTCGGCCACCTCGCGCCGGATCAGCAGAATCCACCCGGCCACGGCGATGCCGATGAACAGCCACCACTGGATCCCATACGCCAGGTTGAGCCCGCCTCCGGCGCCCACGTCCGGCTCGGGCACCGGCGCCGGCGCCGCGGTGGGCTTGGGCGACTGCTCGGTCAGCTCCACGTAGCCGCCCACGAGCCGGTACGGCAGCCCCTGCCCGATCTTGTCGGCGTTGATCAGCAGCACCTGGCCGGGCGGCAGCCCGGAGCGCTCCCTGATACCGCTGGACTCCTCGGTCTCGCTGAGCCGTAGCCGTCCGGTGACAGTTACCTGCCCGGTGGACGGTGGGGGCACCTCGGGGGCGGCGTCGGCGGTGGCGCCTGCCTTGACCCAGCCCCGGTTCACGATCACCGCCGTGCCGTTGCCGGTGACGAGGGGCGTCAGGACGTAGAAGCCGTTCTGCCCCTCCTGGGGGCGGCGGCGTACGAGCAGCGCGTGGGCCGGGTCGTACGTGCCCGTGACCTCGACCCTCCTGAACCGGTCGTCCTCGCGGACGCGCTGCCCGGGGAGCGCCAGCTTCTCCAGCGGCACGGGCGCGGCCTCGATGTTGGCGGTGACCCGCTCGCTGTTGGCCGATCGCTCCTCGAAGCGCCCGAACTGCCACCGCCCGAGGAACACGAAGGCGGGGATGACCAGCAGCACCACCACATGGAGCGCAAGCCACCTGGGCGTCAGCAGGAACCGGTACACGCTCTCAAGACTAGGCATCGGGTGGGGTGCCCCCGCACGCGCCTATGCGCTGCTGAGCTCGGCTCCCGACCCCGGCACCGGGGTCACCTCGCGCGGCCCGCCCACCTCGTGGCCCTCGCCGCACCGGAAGTACTGCTCGATGGGGGCGCCGCAGTCGCGGTGGGTGAGCACCACCGGCGGACCCTCCTCGTCGGCCAGGTATTTGTCGCCCCAGTGCATGAGCGCGACCAGCAGCGGATAGAGGTCGCGCCCCTTCTCGGTGAGCCGGTATTCGTCGCGCTGCCGCTGGCCCGGCTCGCGGTAGGGCTCCTTGCGCAGCAGGCCCTCGTCGACCAGCCGGGCCAGCCGGGCGCTGAGCACCTGGCGGGGGGCGCCGGTGATCGCCTGCATGTCGGCGAACCTCCGCACGCCGCTGAACGCCTCACGCAGCACCAGGAAGGTCCACTTCTCCCCGACGATGTCCAGGGTGCGCTCGATCGAGCAGTTGTTCACCCGGAAGTCCACCCGGAAGGGAACGTTCATCTTTGTATTATACCTGAGTTCAATTGACAGACTCAGCTTCGACTGGGAGTCTGGGTCCATGCAGGGAACTCAGATCCGCCCCGCACGCGCCGGCGACGAGGAGCGGATCAGGCGCTTCCTGGCCGGGCTGTCGCTGCACACGCAGACGCTCCGGTTCTTCACGGGCATCAGCACTCCGGCCCCCGCACTGGTGCGCGCGCTCCTCGCGATGGACGAGCGCCGCGACGCGCTCGTCGCCACCAGGGAAGACGGCGAGATCGTCGGCCACGCGATGAGCTTCAAGGGTGGCTACGCCGACGTCGAGATCGCTGTGGTCGTGGCCGACCGGTGGCAGGGGCAGGGGATCGGGCCCCGGCTGATCGACACGCTGCTGCTGCGGGCCTCCGTGCGGGGCGCGCGGACCGTGGGCATGGACGTGCTGGGCGAGAACCGGCGCGTGCTCAGGCTGGTCCGCAGGCTCTGGCCCGACGCCCGGATGACGGTCTGCTCCGGAACGGTGGAGGTGACCGCTATGATCGATACAGCCGGTCTATTTGCGGAACAAGGTTCTGTTGGCACACCATTGACAGCGTGAAGAGTGCCAAGAACGGACGCGACGGCCGGACCCGCATCATCGAGGGTGCCCTCCGCCGCTTCAGCCAGGACGGGGTGTCGGCCACCACGCTGGCCAGCCTCCGCGAGGAGAGCGGCGTCAGCGTCGGCAGCTTCTACCACCACTTCGCCAGCAAGGAGCACGTCTTCGGCGTGCTGTACGCCGAGATCCTCACCACGTACCAGGACGCCTTCCTCGCCGAGCTCGTCGGCCACCAGGAGGCCCGCGACGGCATCGAGGCCGTCGTGGCCTTCCACATGCGCTGGGCCGGCGAGCACCCGGAGAAGGCCCGGCTGCTGGTCAGCGAGCGGCCCCCGCGCAAGCACGAGCCGGGCGGCGCGGAGGTGGCCGAGGCCAGGCGCGCGTTCTTCCGCCAGGTGTCCGACTGGTGGCGGCCGCACATGAAGAACGGCCTGCTCCAGCCCGTCCATCCGACCATGTGCTACGTGCTGTGGCTGGGTCCGGCGCAGGAGATGTGCCGCCTGTGGTTCGCGGGCGCGCACACGCCCACGGAAGAGGAGATCAAAGGGCTGGGCGCCGCCGCCTGGCAGAGCCTCCGCCAGCAGTGAGGCGCACCGGCACGCCGACCGGCCGGAGCGGGGTGGAGACGTGCCAGCTCGCCCGGTCGAGCGAGATGTCCAGCCGCAGGTCGCCGCGGTGCCGGCGCAGGCCGGGCACGCGCACCCGGGCATGCACGTCGAACCGCCCTCGATGCGGATAGCCGAATCCCAGCTCGTCCGGAAGCACGCGGAGGTCGTCGCGGTTGCCGCAGTGCGGGCACGTCCAGGACACGAGGTCCAGGCCGCGGTTGTAGTCGGAGCAGGCGCTGAAGTATTCGTCGGGCCCGAACCGGGACTCGCAAGCCAAGCAGGGGATCAGCATGGTCCGCTCCTCGGGACGACGTGGTTACTTCCCTAGAGATACCGCTATCCGCTTGTCCGCCGCTTGCAGAACGCTTGGCCATTTGCGTAACAGTATGGGCACGTGGAGTGACAAGATCGGGCTCAGGCGTCCGCAGTGAAAAGATGGACCTGTGGAACGACTACGCCATCACCTCTTGGAGACCGGTTACACCATCGACGGCGTACGCGATCGGCTGGGCGGCGTGGCCGCCTCGGCGCTGGCCCGGGAGGAGCTGGTCCCGGCCCTGCGGGCGACCGCTGACGGCGATCCCCTGGCCACCTTGATCAGGTTGTGGTGGCTCGGCGTTCCGGTCCCGGCCGGCTCCGTCCCGCCGGAGGTCCTCGACTCCGGGCTGGTCAGCGCCGACGGCGACCAGGTGAGGGCGACCGTGCACCTCCAGCCCTGGGAGACCGGCGGCTACGTGGTCTCCGACCGCAAGGTGCGGCCCGGCGACCCGGCGCTCCGGCCCGACCACGTCGTCGGCACGGGCGGCGCCTCGGCCAACCTGGCCCAGCTCGTCACCCGCCGCCCGGTGGGCCGCGCGCTCGACCTGGGCACCGGGTGCGGGGTGCAGGTGCTGCACCTGGCGGGGCGGGCCGAGCAGATCGTGGCCACCGACGTCAACCCGCGGGCCGTGAAGCTGGCCAGGCTGAGCTGGGAGCTGTCCGGCGTCTCCGGCGTGGACGCGCGTACGGGGTCCATGTTCGAGCCGGTCGAGGACGAGCTCTTCGACCTGGTCGTGAGCAACCCGCCGTTCGTCATCGGGCCCACGGGCGAGCTGACCTATCGCGAGGCGGGCGGCGACGGCTTCTGCCGCGACCTCGTCCGCCGCACGCCCCGCCATCTCAACCCCGGCGGACAGGCCCACTTTCTGGCCAACTGGCTGCACGTCGAGGGCGAGGACTGGCGCGAGCGCGTGGGCGGCTGGCTGCGCGAGACCGGCTGCGACGCGTGGGTGGTCCAGCGTGACGTGCAGGACCCGGCCGAGTACGTCGAGCTCTGGCTCAGGGACGCCGCCGAGCAGGGCACCAAGGGCTACACCGAGCACTATGACCGCTGGCTGGCCTGGTTCGAGGAGCGCAAGGTCGAAGGCGTCGGGTTCGGCTGGATCACCATGCGCAACTCCGGCACGCTCGACCCGGTCGTACGCGTCGAGCACCTGGACCACCAGGTCGCGCTCCCGGTCGGCGACTACGTGGACTCCGTGATCGACGCCATCGCCGCCGCCCACCGGGCCAAGGAGCTGGGGAAGGCCCACCTGCGCACTGCCGACGGCCTGCTGGACGAGCGCATCGGACTGCCTGGCGCGGAGGACCCCATCCGCATCGTGCTGCGCCAGACGCAGGGTTTGCGCCGCAGCCGGGAGGTCGGCACGGTGGAGGCCGCGCTGGCCGGCGTGTGCGACGGCGAGCTGGCGCTCGGCCCGCTGCTCAACGTGATCGCCGAGCTGGTCGGCGACGGCGAGATCCCCGACGCCGACGCGGTCCGGCCCCTCATAGCCGAGGGTTATTTCCTGCTTTAATCCGCCGTTGATTCGACGTTGACGCCCAGCGTGGAGGCTCAGGACCAGGACACGGACCCCGGGGGGTTCGAGGGCCGTGTCCGGTCCGGCCGGTCGTCTGGTGTGAGGCGGCTGACCGCTACACGGAGCATCCGGATGACCGGGCCCCCTAGCGACGGGTGGCGGTCGAAGATGACCGGCCGGGCTGCATCACACTCGTGACGAAGGACAGCCTTGATCAACCATGTGTGGATGACACGACTGGACGACGAGCTGTACTCAGGACTCGACGACGGCGGGCTCGGTGACGGCGTCGGCCACGGGGATGGCGTCGATCAGGACCTTGAGGTCCCCGGCTTCGGGAGCGCCGAGCCGGGAGAAGATGTCGTAGGCCTGCCGTAGGCAGTCCAGGCTCCTCGTGGCGCTGCCCAGACCGTGCAGGGCCTTGCCGAGCACGGTGAGCGACAGCGCCTCGCCGTAGGGGTGGCCGATCTCGCGGGAGACCACCAGGGCCTGCTCGGCGTGGCGCACGGCGTCGGGGTAGCGCTCGGCGGCGATGAACGTCTCCGCCAGCCTGGAGCAGACCCGCTGCTCCCAGACCCGCTGCTTGCCGGCCCGGAAGAAGGCCAGGCACTCGGCGTGGTGGTGGACGGCCTCGGTGAGCCGGCCCACCCGGGACAGCACGATGCCGAGGTGGTAGCGGGCGCGGGCAGTGCCGGCGCCGCTGCCGATCTCGGTGAAGATGGCCAGGCCCCTCTCGGCCGCGGCGATCGCGTCCTCGGGACGGCCCAGGCCCAGATGGTCGCGGGCGGAGTAGCTGAGCACGAGCGCTTCGCCGGCCGGCACGGCGTTCTCCCGGTAGAACCGCTTCGCGGACTCGAACAGCTCGAGCGCCTCCGTGTGGCGGCGCTGCCTGCCGACGACGACGGCCAGGGCGTTGAGCACCTCGCCGGTGACGATCTGCTCGCCGCGGGCCGCGGAGAGCTCGTACACGATCCTGAAGTGCTCCTCGGCCTCCTTCAGCCGGTTGCCGGCGAACAGGACCCGGCCCAGCACGTACCGGACGCGCAGCTCGCTCGCCGCGTCGCCGAGCTCCCGCGCGGCGGCCAGCACGGCACGGGTGGCGTGGCCGAACTCGCGCGTGTGCGTGCCCGACTCCAGCAGCGGCTCCATCGCCAGCAGGAGGTCGGCGGCGGGCAGGAGCTGCTCGGCGGTGCGGGCCGCGGCGGCGGCCTGGTTGATGGTGGCGAAGAGCGAGTCGCCCTCGGAGATCAGCCAGGCCACGGCCTCTTCGGCGGTGCCGAAGGCGCGCCCGCTGCCGATCACCACGAGATTGCCGGGGATCATGCTGCCCTCGTAGGCCAGCCGATGCGCGGACCTGGCCGAGGCCAGGTAGAAGCCGAGCAGCCGGCGCAGCGCCAGCGTCTTGGCCTGGGGCCGCTCGCTCTTGTTCAGCTCGCGCCTGGCGAACAGCCTGAGCAGGTCGTGGAAGCGGTAGCGGCCCGGCGCGGGGGCCTCCAGGAGGCTCGCGTCCACCAGGGACTCCAGTACGGACTCCGCCTCGAACTCGCTCACCGCCAGCACGGCGGCCGCCGCGCCCGTGGAGACGTCGGGCCCGTTGAGCAGCGAGAGCAGGCGGAACGCGCGTGCCTGCGCCGGAGCCAGATGCCCGTAACCGAGCGCGAAAGTGGCCTCGACGGCCAGGTGGCCCACGCGGAGCTCGTCGAGGCGGCGCTGCTCGTCGGCCAGCCTGGGCGCCAGCGAGGAGATCGTCCAGGAGGGGCGCGCGGCCAGCCTGGAGGCCACGATCCGCACCGCCAGTGGGAGGAACCCGCAGGCCGCCACCACGTCCATGGCCGCGCCGTGCTCGGCCGACACGCGCTCCGCCCCGGCGACCGACGCGAACAGCGCCAGCGCCTCGCCCGGCTCCATCACGTCGAGATCGATCAGCCGGGCGGAGGGCAGATCGGCCAGCTTGCCGCGGCTCGTCACGATCGTCGCGCACCCGGCCGAGCCCGGCAGCAGCGGGCTGACCTGCTCGGCGTCGCGGGCGTTGTCCAGCAGGACGAGGATGCGGCGCTCGGCCAGGATCGACCGGTAGAGGGCGGAACGCTCCTGCAGCCCCGCGGGGATGACGTCCGGCGGGATGCCGAGTGCGCGCAGGAAGCCGCCGAGCGCCGACTCGGGCGCGGTCGGCTCGTCGGTGTAGCCGCGCAGGTCGGCGTAGAGCTGCCCGTCGGGATAGAGGTCACCGGCCAGGTGGGCGACGTGCACGGCGAGCGCGGTCTTGCCGACGCCGCCGATGCCGGAGATCGACACCAGCGGCACGCCCTCGGGTGACGACTGCGACGCGGACTGCCCGGACAGCAGCCTGCGCAGCCGTACGGCGAGCTCCTGGCGGCCGGTGAAGTCGCTGACCGCGGCGGGCAGCTGTGCGGGGCGCGGCAGCTGGGGCGCCGGCCGCGGCTCCTCGGCATCGGCGGGCTCCTCCTCGGCGGCGGCGGAGTCGGCCGGCGCGGGCGCGGCCAGCGTGGGGTCGGCGGCCAGGATGCGCTGGTGCAGCGCGGCCAGCTCGGGGCCCGGCTCGATGCCCAGCTCGTCGATCAGCGCCTCGCGCGTCTCCGTGAAGACGTGGAGGGCGTCGCCCTGCCGCCCGCACCGGTAGTAGGCCAGCATGAGCTGGGCGCGCAGCTTCTCGCGCAGCGGGTGGTCCGCGGTCAGCGCGATCAGCTCCGACACGATCTTGGCATGGTTGCCCAGCTCGAGGTCCACGTCCATGAGCGTCTCGACGACGCTGATGCGGCGCTCGATCAGCCGGTCGCGCTGGTGCTCGGCGTACGGGCCGACGGTGCCGGCCAGCGGCTCACCCTCGAACAGCGACAGCGCGGCCCGCAGGGCCTTGGCGGCCTCGGAGAGCCGGCCGGCCTTGCGCGCGCTCTCGGCCTCCCGGACCCCGCGTTCGAAGCGGACCAGGTCGAGCGAGCCGTCGGGCAGTCGCAGCGCGTAGCCCCTGCCGATGGACGTGAGCAGCTCCGGGCGGGACCGGGCGGGCCTGTCGGGCTCGAGCACCGTGCGGAGCCTGGAGACGTAGGTGCGCAGCGCGCCGAGGGCCCGCGGCGGCGCCTCCTCGCCCCACACCGCGTCGATCATCTCGTTGGGGGTGACCGCATGGCCCTCGCGCAGGAGCAGCATGCCGAGAATGGAACGCTGCAGGGGAGTGCCCAGATCGAGCTCCTGGCCGTCACGCCACGCGCGGACAGGACCGAGCACGGCGAACCTCAGCCCGCCCTCAACGCTCTGACCAGCCATGCCGTCTGTCTCCCCGCCAATGGATCGTTTTGTGACCAAATGATAGATCCAACTCGTTTGCCCACCTATATTCCGAACTGACCGGAAATGTGCTGTTGATCCGTCTTTGATCTGGTGTTGAACGCGCCCCTGGATGCTGAGGATCGGCCAGGCATGACTCACACCGCGGGGGCGTGTCATGTAGAGCAGCCGCAGGCAGGAAAAAATACGGCCCCGCCCAAAGTTTCTGGGGCGGGGCCGTGGTGGACGGGTTCTCAGGCTGCCTCGACCAGTCCGAGGCGCAGGGCCAGCCGCTCGCGCACGAGCGGCCATTCGGAGCTCAGGATCGAGTAGAACGCGGTATCTCGGACCGTGTTGTCGGCGCCTCGGCTATCCGCTCGCCGCACCCCGTCGAAGTGTGCGCCGAGGGCCTCGATGGCGGCCCGGGATCTGGTGTTGCGTACGTCTGCCTTGAGAGTGATGCGGTGGACGTTCCATGTCTCGAAGGCGTGCGAGAGCATCAGGAACTTGCTCTCGCGGTTGACACCCGTGCCCTGGGCGCTCGCGCCCAGCCAGGTGTAACCGATGTCCGCCACGGACGGGATCTCGCCCACCGCACCACGCGTACCCGGTGGCCAGGGCATGGGGCCCTGCCAGTACTCCAGGTGCATGAGACGGGTGGCACCGACCACGCGGTCGGTGTTCAGCCACCGGATGGCGAAGGGCAAACAGCGGCCCTCCGCCTGCTCAGCCATGGCGGCCTCCACATAGGAGACCATCTCGTCCCGGCCATCCGGGACACGAGTGAAGGCGTAAGTGGAGCGGTCTTCACTCGCCGCGGCGACGAGGTCGTCGATCACCGCGAGGCTGAGAGGTTCCAGGCGCACGGAGCGCCCGGACAAGGTGACAAGAGCGGGCATGTGCACATGATGAGGGGAACGAGGCGTGCACGTAACCATGCTCTCAGGAAGATCTTTTGCAGGTTTCTGCAGATAGGGTGTTTCTGCAGGTCAGGCGCCCCTTTTGGGGGACGGTAAACCGGCGCTTGGGGAAAGATTCGCCTAACTGTGACATGGCGTCGGCACGAACGCGGGATGCCGTTCACGCACGGCGCCGTGCCGCATGAGGGCCAGCCCCTTCAGGCCCGTCGACAGATGGTCCAGATTGTCGGCGATCCAGGGGAGTTGGAGGGGATCTTCGCTGTTCAGGGCGGTCAGTCGATCTTCGGGGGTGTCGCCGTAGAGCAGGCTCACCGCGACCCGTACCCTGGCCGCCGCCGGGTCGTCGCCGAAGGCGTGTCCCGGCAGGACGCCGATGCCGTGCTCCTCCAGCAGGATCTTGGTGATCTCGGCGGAGCCGCCGAGCCGCAGATGGCTCAGGTCGGGGTAGAGGTAGAAGCCGCCCTGAGGCGGGGCCGCGACGGCGCCGATCTCGGCGAACCTCTCGTGCACGGCCCTCGCGACCGCGCCGTGCAGCCTGCGACTGCGCGCGATGCGGTCGGTCAGCTCCGGGGGCTCGCCGAAGGCGTACGCCGCCGCCTCCTGCACGGGGGCCGCCGGGGCGGACCAGATCTCGCTGGCCACCGCGAGCAGGCTCCTGCGCAGCGCGTGGGCGCCCGCGGGCAGCCTGGCCACGCCGATCCGCCAGCCGCCCAGCGCCAGGCTCTTGCTCAGCCCGGTGGTGATGACCGTGCGCTCGGGCGCGAGGTCGGCAGGTGAGGTGTACGGCACGTCAGGGTCGTGGATGATGTCCCGGTAGATCTCGTCCGAGATGATCATCAGATCGAGCTCGCGGGCGATCTCCGCCAGGCGGCCGATGGTCTCCCGCCCGGCCAGGCGGCCCGTCGGGTTGTCGGGCAGCGTGACCAGCAGCGAGCTCACGGTCCTGCCCTGGGCCCTGGCGCGGCGCACCTCGGCGGCCACGAGGTCGGGGTCGGGCGCTCCGCCCTCTCCTGGTGGTGCGGGCACCAGGATGGGGCGCGAGCCCACCAGATCGGCCTGCGCGGCGTAGCTGACCCAGCTGGGCATGGGCAGGACGATGTCCCCGCCGATCGCCAGGAGCAGGCCGTACAGCAGCGACTTGCTGCCCGGCCCGCAGACGACCAGTTCGGGGTCGGTGATGAGCCCCCGTCGTGTCCAGTAGCCCGCCGCCGCCGTCCTGAGCTCGGACGCCCCCGCCACCGGCCCGTAGCCGTTGCGTTCTGATGCGGCGGCCAGCCTGTCGCGCAGCGCCGGGTGGACGGGCAGCCCTGCCTCGCCGAAGGCGAGGTGGAGCACGCGTTCCCCGGCGCGCCGTCTTCGGTCGATGTCTTCGTTTGCCGCCAAGGTGGCGGAGAGGGTAACGCTCATGTTTGTCACGTTCCCAGGGTGGTTGGATGAAGGCATCACGACAAGCGAGGCTTTTCGTGGGTAGGCATAAGGAAGACTGATGCTCGAATTGCGGCGTTTGGTGCTGATCTGCGAGTTTGCTCGCCGTGGCAGCATCGCTGCGGCTGCGGCCTCGCTCGGCTACAGTCCGTCAGCGGTTTCGCAGCAGCTCGTGGCGCTCGAACGCGAGACCGGCACGGCCCTCATCGACAGGACCGCGCGCAGCGCCGAGCTCACCGACGCGGGGCGGCGGCTGGTCGCGCACGCGGAGCGCATCCTGTCCATGGTCGAGGAGGCGGAGTCGGACCTGTCCGCCCACGCGGGGACGCCCGCGGGGCGGGTGGTGGTCACCGCCTTCCCGACCGCGGCGGTGGCGTTCGCGCCGGCGCTCGCGCGCTCGCTGCGCCGCCACACGGAGCTGACGCTCCGGCTGGGGCAGAGCAGGTCGGGGCGGGGCATGCGCGAGGTGCAGTCGGGGGAGGTGGACATCGCGCTCGTGGACGACTGGTACGGGCACGTGCGCGACAGCGAGAGCCTGCGGGTGTTCCCGCTGCTGCGCGACCCGATGGTGCTCGTGGTGCCGCGCAAGCACCGCCTCGCCGACCCCGGCGTGCCGCTGGACCTGCGGGAGCTGCGGGACGAGCCGTGGATGGCGACGCCCGACGGCGAGCCGTCGCGGCTGGCGGTGGACCGGCTCTTCGTGGACGTGGGCGGGGCCCGCCGCCCGCCGTGGGAGTTCGAGGGCCTGGGGACGATCCTCTCGCTCGTGGCCAAGGGGATCGGCATCGCGGCCGTGCCCGCGCTCGCGCTGGCGGCTGGGGTGCGGGGCCTGGCCGTACGCCAGTTCCCCGGCAACCCGGTGGGACGCGACGTGCACGCGGTCGCCCGCCGGTCCAGCGTCCACCGGCCCTCGGTGTCGGTGACGCTCCGAGCCATCCACGTGGCCGCCCGCTACCTCGCGGCCGACCTCGAACCGGTACGCGCCGCGGAACGCCGCCCACCGGAGGATGCCCTCGACTAGTACCGTTCAGGCTCATGGCGCCGACGTACGACATCGAGCACCTCCTGCTCTCCCAGCCGAGCATCCGGACGGTCGCGGGCATCGACGAGGTGGGCCGCGGCGCCTGGGCGGGGCCCGTCACGGTGTGCGCGGTCGTCACCGACCTGTCGGAGCCGCCGCCGGGGCTGACGGACTCCAAGCAGCTCTCGGCCGCCAGGCGCGGGCCGCTCGCGGGCGAGCTGGCGGCCTGGGCGATCGGCATCGGCTACGGCGAGGCCACCCACACGGAGATCGACGCGCTGGGCATGACGGAGGCCCTGCGCAGGGCGGCCCGCAGGGCGCTGGAGGCGCTGCCGGTACGCCCGGACGCGGTGATCCTCGACGGCAAGCACGACTACATCGGCCCGCCCTGGCCGGTGCGCCTGGAGGTCAAGGGGGACGCCGCGAGCATCTCGGTCGCGGCCGCGTCCGTCCTGGCGAAGGTCCGCCGCGACACGTACATGGGGACGATCGGCTGCGACGAGTACGGCTTCGCCGAGAACGCCGGCTACCCGTCGCCGCTGCACCAGGAGGCCCTCGCCCGGCTGGGGCCGACCGCCCATCACCGGCTCTCGTGGTCATACCTGGACGATCTGCCCCAGTGGCGGCACCTCAAGCACCATCGGGATCCGCTGGTGTGCGAGGGCCAGGAAACGCTGTTCGGCTGACATGCGGATCGGCGTCTTCGTCGTGGCGGCGGGATTTCCCGGCCGGGAGCCCGGCCACGTGCTGGCGGACTCCGTCGAGCTGATCGCGGCGGCGGAAGCGGCGGGGTTCGACGACGCGTGGATCGCCGAGCACCATTTCATGTCGTACGGCGTGTGTCCCTCCGCCGCCACCCTGGCGGCGGTCGCGCTCGGCCGGACCTCGCGGATCGGGCTCGGCACGGCCGTCAGCGTGCTGTCCACGCAGCATCCCGTGGCGCTGGCCGAGCAGGCGGCCATGCTGCATCACCTGTCCGGCGGGCGGTTCACGCTGGGCGTCGGCAGGGGCGGGCCGTGGGTGGACCTGGAGGTGTTCGGGACCGGGCTGGAGCGGTTCGAGCGGGGGTTCGGGGAGTCGCTCGACCTGCTGCTCGGCGCGCTCTCGGGCGGTCCCGTGGCCGCCGATGGGGAGTTCTTCCGCTTCAGGGAGGTCCAGGTGGTGCCCGGCGCGCGGATGCGGCCCGTGGTCGCGTGCACCTCCGAGGCGACCGTGCGGATCGCGGCGGAGCGGGGGCTGCCGATGCTGCTGGGGATGCACATCGGGGACGCGGAGAAGGCCGCGCTGGTCGCGGAGTACGGGGCGCGCGGCGGTACGGCCCGCGACCACCTCGCCGCCGGGGTCGCGTATGTCGCCGACTCCACGGCGGAGGCGGTACGCGAGATCAAGGAGTCATTGCCTCGGTGGCTGGAACCGGGGCTGGCCGGGTACGTGCCGGTGGACGGCCGGCCCAGACCTTCACGCCATATCCCGGAATATGTGGACTTGCTGAGCAGGATTCATCCCGTCGGGTCGGCCGAGCACTGCGCCGAGACGATCCTGCGTACCGCGGAGGTCACCGGGATCGAGCGGTTCATCCTGCTGGTGGAGGGGCTGGGGGAGCAGCGGCGGACGTTGGAGAACGTGCGGCGGTTCGGGGCCGAGGTGCTGCCGATGCTGCGCCGGTGACCCCCGACCGGAAGGTCACCGGCGCGCGGCGGGTCAGCAGTCCACCAGCTCCGGCTGCTGGTTGAGGATCTGAGCCCTCGCGGTGACGAAGTCGCTCAGGGCCTTGGTGGCCGCCGGGTCGAAGACGGCGACCCGGTGGCAGTTCTGGAAGGCCAGCCGGACCCCGTAGTGGCGCTCCAGCGCGCCGCGCATCGCGTCGCTGGCCAGGCAGCGCAGGAGCTGGCCGCGGGCCTCCTCGGACGGCGGTGGCACCTGGTTGTCGGCGAACTCTGCTCCCGTCTGCTCGCGCTGCTCGACCAGCTCGCTGATCAGCGACCACGCGTACGGGAGCGAGTCGCGGACGCACGCGAGGAATGCCGCGTCGTCCACGTCACCGGCTCTGGCCTGGTCGAGCAGATCGTTCGGAACGGTCAGCGACATGCTGTCTCCTCTCGAAAGGGATCAAATGTGACGCTATGCGGGGACACGTTCTTGCTCCAGATGGCTTGAGGGGGTCACTCAGGGGCCGTACACGAAATCCGGGTCTATCTGTGAGGCCAGGTCGAGGCCGGTCCGCTCGTTGCCCCACGCGCGGGCGTTGCGCAGGTGGAACTCCACGGTCTGCCGGCCGAAGCGCTCCCAGTCCTTCTCCTGCTCGTCGAGGGCCTTGTGCAGCACGGCCAGCGCGTCGACGTTGACCGGCTCCAGGTCGTCGAGGGTGAAGTGGCGGCCCTGCTCCATGGCGCGCACGGCGGCCGAGTGCTCCATCCAGGTGAGCAGGTCGTCACCTGTGTGCTCGCGCAGGAAGTCGACGTCGGACTGGCCGTGGACCTTGTTGCCGACCACGGCGAGCGCGACGCCGTACGAGGCGGCGTGGTCGCGGTACTGCCGGTAGACGCCCACGCCCTGCCTGGTCGGCTCGGCGACGAGGAACGTCAGGTCGAACCGGGTGAAGAGCCCGGAGGCGAAGGAGTCGGCGCCCGCGGTCATGTCGACGACGACGTACTCCCCCGGACCGTCGACCAGGTGGTTGAGCAGCAGCTCCACCGCGCCCACCTTCGAGTGGTAGCAGGCCACGCCCAGGTCGTCTTCGCTGAACGGGCCCGTGGCCAGCAGGCGCAGGCCCTCGGGGGTGGTCAGCGCGTACGGGTCGGCGGCCAGGTCGTCGAAGCTCAGCAGCCGGGAGCCGCGGCCGGGCGGGGTCGTCTTGAGCATGGCGTCGGCGGAGGGGATGAGCGGGTTGTCGCCGCGCAGCCGCTCCTTGATCTCGGTGAGGTGGGCCCCGAGCGGCTCCGGCTGCCGGTCGAGGCCGAGCACCATGGCCAGGTGCTGGTTGATGTCGGCGTCGATGGCCACCACCGGCCCGCCCTGCCTCGCCACGTGCCGGGCGAACAGCGCGGACATCGTCGTCTTGCCGCTGCCGCCCTTTCCGACGAACGCCACCCTCACGGCCCCTCCATGTGAGTATGAAAACCGTTTCCGTTTCAGGTCGGCACCATCATGCCACACTGCGTGCATGAGAGATGACGAATTGGCCAGGGGAGTGCGCCTCCGGGAGGAGGGCAAGCCGGAGGAGGCCAGGCAGGTGCTGGTCGAGCTGGCGCGCCGGCATCCGGACGACGCCGAGGTGGCCTACCAGACGGCCTGGGTGCACGACGTGCTCGGCCTGGAGGCCGAGGCGGTGCCGTACTACGAGAGGGCCCTGGCGGGCAAGGAGCTGAGTGATCGGCTGGGGGCCTACACCGGCTACGGCAGCACGTTGCGCGGGCTCGGGCGGTATGACCAGGCGTTGGAGACGTTCGTCAAGGCCCTGGAGGAGTTCCCCGGCGACGCGGCGTTGCGCACGTTCATGGCGATGACGCTCTACAACCTCGGCCGCTCCCGCGACGCGGTCTCGACGTTGCTCAAGGTGGTCGCCGAGTCGGGCCAGGTCGGCGGTTACCGGCGGGCCGTCGAGTACTACGCGGACAACCTGGATGAGACGTTCTAGGCGCAGGTCGCGTCGAGGTTGACCGGGCTGTCCAGGTCTGGGGTCCGTGCCGGGTGACCGGCCGCGGGGTGCTCCTCCAGGGCGTCGGCGACCTTGCGGCGGATCAGGGACCAGTCGGGATAGGCGGTGTTGATCAGCGGCGGCACGAAGCTGAGGCTGCGGACCTTCGCGGTCTTCACCTTCTGCGACAGGTCCACGACGGCCGGCAGCAGCTCCTGCGGGAGGTCGGTGGAGATGGCCCGCTTGGTGGCCGCGGCCAGCCGCTCGAAGCTGTTGAGCACGGTCATCGGCTGGGTCTGCTTGGCGACCGCGTTGAGCAGGCACTTCTGGCGGCCCATGCGGACATAGTCGTCGCTGTCGGTGCGCGAGCGGCCGTACCAGAGGGCCTCCTCGCCCGAGAGCCTGCGGGTGCCGGCCGGCAGCAGGCCCTCGCGGTACTTGCCGTACACGATGGGCTCCTTGACGGTGATCTTCACGCCTCCCATGGCGTCGATGATCTCCGCGAACCCCTTCATGTCCACGAGGGCGTAGTAGCCCACGTCGATGCCGAGGATGTTGCCGATCGTCTGCTTGAGCAGGGTCGAGCCGCGCTTGCCCTTGGGCACGCCCGGCACCATGTCCGGATTGTCCTCGGCGAACTGGTAGACCTCGTTGAGCAGGCCGGGGGTCTCCGGGCCGCTGCCGGTGAAGCCGAAGGGGAAGCGCGCCCTGGCCGGCCCGTCGGGGAACTCGATGCGCTGGAGGTTGCGCGGCAGCCCGAACAGGACGGTGGCGCCGGTCTCGGTGTCCACGCTGGCCACGGTCATGCTGTCGGTACGCACGCCGGGCCGGCTCGGCGCCGCGTCCCCGCCCAGGAGCAGGAAGTTGACCCGGCGGGCGCCGTTCCACGGGTCGTGTGCCATGACCGGAGTGCTGGCGGCGGGGGCGAACAGGGTGTTCACCACGTCTCGCGACACGTACGTGAGCCGGGCGGCGTACACGGTCGGGGCCAGGACCAGCGCGCACAGGGCGGCGGTCAGCGTCGTGGTCAGGAAGCGGCCCACGGTGTCCGCGCTCGGCGGGCGTACCAGGAGGAAGGACCAGACGATCACGCCGGTCCAGGCGAGCGCGACCACCACCAGCGCCACGGTGAGCCCGACGAGCCAGCGGGGCTGCACCGCGAGCGACAGCAGGTTGGCGCTGTACGCGGTGACCATGGTGAGGATGCCGGCGAGCATCACCACATAGCCGAACATGAGCGCCAGGCCCGTCTTGAGGCGTTCGGCGGCGAGGTGCGCCACACCCCACAGCAGAGCCGAGGCGAGCGTGAGTGCCATGCTCGCCCCCAGGCCGAATCCCCGCCGGTTCTCTGTCATGCCTGGTCAAACCCCCATCGTGCGCTTATCCAGGTCACCGTAGTAATGCGCTGTGCGGGAAAGACGGTAGGAAGGCGACGGGTTCGGTCAATTCCCCGTCAAGACCACCTTGAGATATAACGTGTTTATGCGCAAGCGACACGGTAGTTACGGATTTGACGCGCCCTGGCCGCTGGTCGGTCTGCTCTCAGGCGCGATCGTGCTGCTGGCCCTCGCGGTGATCTCCTTCTTGCTCGACATCCCCGTGGCCGGGATCGCGTTCCTGCTCGGCGGGCTCTACACGCTGGCCAGCGCGGCCAGCTACCTCTACACGACGCGCCGCGGGAAGTTCGTGGTCTGGGCCGAGGAGCTCAAGCTGCTGAAGGGTGACGAGCGGCTGCTCGACCTGGGTTGCGGCCGTGGCGCGGTGCTGCTGATGGCGGCGCAGCGGCTCGAGCGCGGCAGGGCGACCGGCATCGACCTCTGGCGCTCCAAGGACCAGTCAGGCAACGCCGAGTCGACGACCAGGACGAACGCTGAGGCCGAGGGCGTCTCCGACCGGGTCGAGCTGGTGACGGGCGACATGCGCGACCTGCCGTTCGGCGACGACACGTTCGACGTGATCGTCTCGAGCCTGGCCATCCACAACATCCCCGACGCCGAGGGGCGCGCCCAGGCCGTGCGCGAGGCGCACCGGGTGCTGCGGCCCGGCGGGCTGATGCTGATCGCCGACTTCCAGCACACGGACGCGTACGAGGACACGCTGCGCTCGCTCGACGTGGTTGACGTGCGGCGACGCGACGCGGGCTGGCGGTTCTGGTACGGCGGGCCGTGGTTCGGCACGTGCATCGTGGAAGCCAGGAAGCCTATCGAGCGATGAGCCGGGTAGCCACAGGAGCTTATGAGCGACGTGGAAACCGGTACCATAACCACAAAAGTGCCAGCGCGTCTCGATCGGCTTCCCTGGTCCCGCTGGCACTGGATGATCGTCGTAGGACTCGGCACCGTCTGGATACTCGACGGGCTCGAGGTCACCATCGTCGGCAACCTCTCCGCCCAGCTCGCCAAGCCGGGCAGCGGCATTGAGATCACCCAGGCGCAGGTCGCGGGCCTGGCCGCCGCGCTCTACGTCGCGGGGGCCTGCGTGGGGGCGCTGTTCTTCGGCTGGCTGACCGACAGGTTCGGCAGGAAGAAGCTCTTCCTCATCACGTTGATCGTCTACCTGGCGGCGACCCTGATGACCGCCTTCTCCTTTCACGCGTGGTGGTTCTTCCTGTTCAGGTTCATGACGGGGTTCGGGATCGGCGGCGAGTACGCGGCCATCAACTCCGCCATCGACGAGCTCATCCCTAGCCGCCATCGGGGGCGCATCGACATCATCATCAACGGCAGCTACTGGCTCGGCGCCGCCGGCGGGGCGCTGCTGACCGTGCCGCTGCTGAACGACCTGCCGGTGAACATCGGCTGGCGTATCGCGTTCGGCCTGGGCGTGGTGCTGGGCCTGGCGATCCTGCTGGTACGGCGGAACGTGCCGGAGAGCCCGCGCTGGCTGTTCATCCACGGCAAGGAGGAGAAGGCCGAGGAGATCGTCGGCGACATCGAGCGGCAGATCGGCGTGGACATGCCGGAGCCGCGGGAGTCGATCACCGTGCACCAGCGCAAGTCCATCGGGTTCGTCCGGATCGCGCACACCATGGTCGCGCTCTACCCCAAGCGCACGGTCCTGGGCCTGTCGCTCTTCATCGGTCAGGCGTTCCTCTACAACGCGATCACCTTCGGGTACGCGCAGATCCTGACCACCTTCTACAAGATCGACACGCACACCGGCTACTACTTCGCCGTGATCGCGGTCGGCAACTTCCTCGGCCCGCTGCTGCTCGGCCACCTCTTCGACACCGTGGGCCGGGTCCCGATGATCTCGGCCACGTACATCGGGTCCGGGCTGCTCCTGCTGGGCACCGCCTGGATGTTCAACCAGGGCATGCTGACCGCCGTCACGCTGACCGCGTGCTGGTCCGTGGTGCTCTTCGTGGCCTCGGCCGGGGCCAGTTCGGCGTACCTGACCGTCAGCGAGATCTTCCCGATGGAGACCAGGGCCCTCGCCATCGCGTTCTTCTTCGCGATCGGCACGGCCGCCGGCGGCATCGCCGGGCCGCTCGTCTTCGCCTCGCTGGTGGAGAGCGGGGTGCCCGGGGACACGGCGCTCGCGTTCTCCATCGGCGGCTTCGTGATGATCGCGGGAGGGCTGGTCGAGCTGCTGTTCGGGGTCAAGGCCGAACGCAAGAGTCTGGAGTCCATCGCGACGCCGCTCACCGCGGCGACATGAGGTCCGCCCTGTCGACGCCGACCGCTCCCCGTGGGAGCGTGCGCCGGCGGAGCTCGGTGGTTGAGCCTGACGCCGTGTGAGGCTGTATGCCTGGATGCGACTACTTCGGGAGGAACATCGTGGCAATGGCGGAACAGGTGGACGAGATCCTGCGTGCGGGCAAGGCTCCGTACTTCCACGGCCTCGTGGTGATGCGGGGCGGGGAGGTCGTCCTCGAGCGGTACGGCTCCGGGCCGGACTACCGGCTGAACGAGCCGCTGGGGCACGTCGAGTTCGGCCGGGACACGCTGCACGACCTCAGGTCCGTGTCCAAGAGCGTGGTGGCGCTGCTGTACGGCATCGCGCTCGGCGAGGGCCTGGTGCCGGAGCCGGGGGCGGGGCTGGTGGCCCAGTTCCCGGAATATCGGGACCTGGTGGCGGATCCCGCGCGGGCGCATCTCACCATCGAGCACGCGCTGACCATGACGCTCGGTCTCGAATGGAACGAGGACGCCCCTTACACCAGCCCCGACAACAGCGAGATCGCGATGGAGCTGGCGCCCGACAGGTACCGCTACGTGCTGGAGCGTCCGGTCATCGAGGAGGCGGGGAAGCGCTGGCTCTACTGCGGCGGGGCGAGCGCGGTGCTCGGCGGGATCATCGCGCGCGGGGCGGGCAGGCCGCTGGAGGAGTACGCCAGGACCGTGCTCTTCGAGCCCCTCGGGATCAGCACGTACGAGTGGTCCAAGGGCACGGACGGGACGGCGAGCGCGGCGGCCGGGCTGCGGCTGCGGCCGGTGGACCTGGCCGCCATCGGGCAGCTGGTGCTCGACGGCGGCCGGGACATCGTTCCCGGTGAGTGGCTCCAGGAGGCGCTGAGGCCGCGGGTGGTGATCGCCCAGGATTTCGAGTACGGCTACCAGTGGTACGTGGGCACCGGGGAGCGCCGCTGGGTCGAAGGCATCGGGAACGGCGGGCAGCGCCTGCTCGTCCGCTCAGAAGACGAGCTGGTCGTGGCGGTGACGGGCGGCGAGTACAACCAGGCTCAGGCGAGCGCGGAGGCCGTGCTCGAAGCGGTTTTGGACGCCTGACACTCAGGGGACCAGCAGGATCCGGCCCGTGACCGCGCGGCTCTCCAGGAGGCGGTGGGCCTCCGCCGCCTCCTCCAGTGGCAGCGTACGGTCGACGTAGGCCCGGCTCGTTCCGGCGGCGAGCCGGTCGAGGAGCGCCGGGAGGTGCGTGGCGAACACCTCCCCGGCCCATCCGGGGCCGCTGCAGGCGGTGACCGTCACCCCGCGCTCCATCAGGTCGGCGGCTGAGATGGCGGCGGGTTCCCCGCTCAGCAGCCCGTAGTAGAGCATCCGGCCGGTGCCTGGCGTGAGGTGGTCGAGCACCCGCCTGGCCACCGTGCCGCCGACGGACTCGAAGACCACGTCCACGTCCGGCAGCTCGCCGGGCCAGTCGGGCGAGCTGTGGTCGATGACCAGGTCCGCGCCCATGCGGGCGGCCCGGTCCCGCTTGGCGGCCGAGCCGGCGGTGGCGATCACCCGGCCGGCCCTGAACTCCTTGGCGTGCTCCACGAGGTAGGTGCCCACCGAGCCGGCGCCCGCCTCCACCAGTACGGTCTCTCCGCCCTCGAGGCCCGCCTTGTGCAGCAGGGCGAGCGCTATCGCGCCGGGCGCCGCCGCGGCCAGCGCGTCCACCGGGCTCAGGCCGTCCGGCACCGCGGCCGTCATGGCGGCCGGGAGCAGGGCGTACTCGGCGTACGACCCGAGCCCGCCGGTCACCCCCACGACCGTGCTGCCGAGCAGCTTGGTGTCCACTCCCTCTCCCACCTCGACCACCTCGCCGGCCGCCTCCGCGCCGATCACGGCGGGCAGCGGCAGCGGGAACGGCAGCGTGCCCGCCCGGATCTGCGTCTCGGCGTAGCTGACGCCGACGGCCTGCGTACGGACGAGGACCTGGCCCTCGCCCGGCGTCGGACGCGGCAGGTCGGCCACTTCGAGCCGCTCCGGGCCGCCCTTCTCGGACAGGACGATCGCGCGCATGCTTCTCTCCTTAATCTGAACCGATGGTCCAGTTAATATATGGACCGCTGGTCAACTTTGTCCATGGGGAAGAATGCCCGGATGGAACGTCGAGAGCGGGCCGACGCCGCGCGCAACAGGCAGGCCATCCTGCGGGCGGCCGAGGAGCTGCTGCGGCGGCACCCGCCCGAGCAGGTCTCCGTCGAGCGGGTCGCGGCCGCCGCCGGCGTGGGCAAGGGGACGGTCTTCCACCGGTTCGGGAGCCGTACGGGGCTCATGCTCGAGCTGATGAGCGAGCGGGCGCGGGAGTTGGAGCAGGACTTCACCGAAGGGCCGCCGCCGCTGGGGCCGGGCGCCGATCCCGCCGAGCGGCTGGTGGCGTTCTTCGCGGCGGTGGCGGAGCTGGCGGCACGCAACGGCAACCTCATGAGCGCCGTCGAGCACGCCATGGTCACCAGCAGGAGCCACGACGAGCAGTCCCGGATGGCCAACCCGATCTACCTGGCCTGGCACCGGCACGTGGCCGGGCTGATCGCCGAAGGGCGGCCCGACGTGGACGCCGAGCAGATCGCCCACATGCTGCTCGGCACGTTGCACATGGAGCCGATCGCGAGCCGGCTGCGGGCGGGGGAGCACGAGCGGCTGGCCGCCGCCTTCGCCGACCTGGTCGACGGGCTGCTCAGAGGGGGAGGTGGGTGATCGCCGCGTGGAAGGCGGCGATGGCCGCCCTGATCGCCGGGTGCTCGCCGTTCCCCCGCCTGAACGCCGCCAGCGTGCGGCGGCTCAACGGCAGGCGCGTGAGCGTGACTCCCTCGGGTGGGGCGATCGCCGCCAGACGGGGGACGAGCGCGACCCCCTGACCGGCGGCGACGAAGGCGAGCACGGTGTCGAAGTCGTCGATGTGGTGCCGTACGAGCGGCTCGAACCCGGCCGCCTGGCACGCCCTGATCGCCATGGTGTGGCAGAGGGTGCCCGGTCTGTCGGTGATCCACGCGTCGGCGCGGGCGTCGGCGATCGAGGCGCGGTCGGTGAGGTACATCGGCTCGCTGAACAGCGGCTCGGTCTCGATCGACGCGTCGGTCACCGGCGGCACGAAGTCGTACTCGTGCACGAGTGCCACGTCCAGCTCTCCCGCCCGCAGCGCCGCCGAGACGTCGGCGGGGTCGATCTCGGAGACCATCGGCACCAGGCCGGGATGCGCCCCGGTCAGGCCGACGAGGGCCGGGGGCAGGAGCACGCGGGTCGCCGTGGGGAACGCGCCGATCCGCAGCGGTCCCGAGGGTCCGCCGCGGGCGGCGGCGAGCGCCGCCGACGCGCGTTCGAGCTGCTCCAGCACGGCGTGCGCGTGCTCGACCAGGAGGTGGCCCGCGGGCGTCAACGTCACCGTGCGGCCCGTGCGCTCGAGCAGCGGCACGCCCGCCTCCCGCTCCAGGGCGCTGAGCTGCTGCGAGACCGCCGAAGGCGTGAACGTGACCGCCTCGGCGACGGCGGCGATGGTGCCACGCCTGGCGAGCTCGCGGAGCAGGTGGAGCTTTCGCGGGTCGAGCATAAGTTCAGCTTAATCTGAAGCCAAGAAATCCGCGCTGGACCTAATGTATCGATCCAGGGCAGGCTCGAAGCATGCTGAGAGGAATCCACGTACCGCTGGTCACCCCGTTCACCTCGTCGGGAGAGGTGGCCGTGGACGCGATCGAGAAGCTCGCCTTCCACATGCTCGACCAGGGCGCCGCCGGGCTGGTCGCGCTGGGGACGACGGGCGAGGTGGCCGCGCTCGACCCGGACGAGCGGGCGCGGGTGATCGAGACGTGCGCGCGGGTCTGCGCGGAGCGGCAGGCGCTGCTCACGGTGGGGGTGACGGGGAACGACACGCGCTCGACGGCCCGTGCCCTGAAGAGTCTCCCCGAGGGGGTCGGCGCCGCGCTGGTCACGGTGCCGTATTTCCTGCGGCCCGGGGAGCGCGGCGTGATCGCGCACTTCGAGGCGCTGGCGGAGGAGACGCCGGTGCCGCTGGTGATCTACCACATCCCGTACCGGACGGGGCAGGCGGTCAGCGGCGCGACGCTCCGGCGCCTCGGCGCCCACCCGATGATCGCGGGCACGAAGTACGCGGCGGGCGGGATCGACCAGGACGCGGTGGACCTGCTGGGCGACCTGCCCGAGGGGTTCGAGGTGGTGGGCGGCGACGACGCGTACATCTCGCCGCTGCTCGCGCTGGGGGCCGCGGGCGGGATCCTCGCCTCCGCGCATCTGGAGACCCGGAGCTTCGTCGAGCTGGTGGACGCCTGGCACGCGGGCGACGTGACCCGTGCGCGGGCGCTCGGGCACCGGCTGGCCCGGCTCTCCGCGGCGCTCTTCGCCGAGCCCAACCCCACCGTGATCAAGGGCGTGCTGCACGCCGAGGGCCTGATCCCGACCCCGGACGTACGGCTGCCGCTGGTTCCGGCCGGCGAGGAGGCGGTTTCACAGGCTCACCTGATAGCGGTACATCCAGGCGAGTGACTCCTGGCTCGCGCTCTTCTTCAGGAAGAGCGGCAGCATCAGGTCGCGGAAGACCCGGGTGACCGGGCCCGCGGCCTTGCTGTTGCTGATCGTCCTCGAGTACGCCACCACCCGCTCCGCCCTGGGTCGCCGCTCGGCCTCGAACCGCTCGAACGCCTCCGTGTGGCTCCCGCTGTCACGTAGGCACCTGGCCAGGACGACCGCGTCCTCGATGGCCAGCGAGGCGCCCTGGCCGGCGCTGGGGGAGGTGGCGTGCGCGGCGTCCCCGGTCAGCAGGACCCGGCCGCGGTGCCACACGGGCACGGTCGGCAGGTCGTGGATCGGCAGGGGCGGGTGGACGTCGCTGCGCCGGATGAGCTCGGCGGAGAAGTTCGCGTCGTCCTCGAACGCTCTGACCAGCACCGGCTTCCAGTCCTCCGGGACGTCCCCGAGCCGCCTGGGCACGTTCGCGAACCACCAGGTCTCGCCCGTCTCGGCCACTGTGTAACCGAAGAACGCGCGCTTGCCGAAGACCATGTTGTACACGCCCGGCTCGCCGGTGAAGCCGGCGTCCTCGACGATCCCGCCGCAGCTGTAGAGGCCGCTGTAGCTGGCGGCGGGGGCCTGTGGGTCGAGGATCGTGCGGGTGCGCGAGTGCACGCCGTCGCAGGCGATCAGCAGGTCGCCCGTCGCCTCCGTGCCGTCCTCGAACCTGGCCGTCACCCGGTCCGCGCTTTCGTCGTACGAAACCAGGCGCTTGCCGTACGTGACCTGGATGCCGCGCCGGGCGGCCTCGTCGCGCATGGCCCCGTAGAGGTCGGACCGCAGGACGGTGTGGCTTACCGTGCCGTCGTCGAGCCGCAGCCCGTTGGCCACGTCGCCCAGCCGCTTGCCAGAGCCGCTCCACATGACCATGCGCGGGGTGGGGATGGCGTGTGACAGGACCTTGTGGTGCGCGCCCAGCACACGGAGCGCGGCCAGGCCGTTGGAGGCGACGTTCAGGAACGAGCCCACGTCCTCCGCGCCCTGCCCGTACGCCTCGAAGATCTCGGCGTCCACACCCACCTCGCGCAGAGCCATCGCCGTGACGGGTCCAGCGATGCCGCAGCCTATGATAAGAGCCTTCATGGTGATAACCTTTCGTTCGGCCGAACGAAATATATGCGGAGGCTTTACTTATGTCCAGAGATATTTCGGAGCGTCGAAATAATTTGCTGGAAGCGCTCGCCATGGCGGGGCGCGACAGCAGCAACGCCGCCGTGATGTACCACACCGCCATGGGCGAGCGGCTGGGGCTCGGCATGACGGAGGAGAAGACGCTCGACCTGCTCCAACGCATGGGGCCGCTGACAGCGGGGGAGATCGGCCAGCATGCGGGGCTGGCGCCGGCCACCGTCAGCGGGCTGATCGACCGGCTGGAGTCGAAGTGGCTGGTGCGGCGGGTGCGGGACACGCGGGACCGGCGGCGGGTCATTGTGGAGATCAACCACGAGCGGCTGGCCGGGTTCGGCGAGCTGTTCGAACCGTTCGTGGCGGCGTTGGGGGAGCTGTACGAGCAGTACACGGACGAGGAGCTGGAGCTGATCCTCGACTACCTCACCCGCGCCACGGCCCTCCAACGCGCGGCCACCCGTGACCTGACGGCGTAGACCGGCACGGCACGGCCCGATGCGCGCGGCGCACCGGGTCGGTGGCCCTAGTGGTCGGTTTCGCGGATGGCCGTGCCGACCTCGCCCACGCGGTCGGCCAGCAGGCCGAGGGCGCCCACGGCCCGGGCCATCGGGTCGTCGTCGGCGCCGCCCAGGGCCTTGGCCTTGAGGTAGGCGGTCTTGATCTCCGCCCAGCGCTCGGCCTGGGCCGGGGTGAGCCGGCCGCGGAGCTCGGCCAGCTTGAGCAGGTTGGCCTCGGCGTCCGTGGTCAGGGTCTGGGCCTCGCCGAGGTAGTGGTCGTCGATCACCGCCTCCAGCTCGGCGTCGTTCATGGCGGGGACGATGTGCTCAGCCAGCTTGTTCATGTTCCGGTACGACCCCTGCAGCCGGTACGGAGGCTCGGTGCGGGCGGCGTCGGACTGCGCGGCCGAGGAGATGTAGGCCCGGTTGTTGGCCAGCACGACCTCCTGGACGCGCACCAGCTTGGCCAGCACGCTGAGGATCTGGTCCAGCTCCGGCTTGGTGTACGGGTGCCGGAGCCGGTCCGGCCTGACGGTGGTGTCGCCCTTGGCGAGGCGTACGAGGAGCTCGACGTCTTCGCGGTCGCGGCCGGAGAGCGGCGCGAGCACGGGGTTCGAGGTGAGGGCGTTGTCGATGTAGCTCAGCGCGAACAGCTCGTCCTTGCCCGAGAGGACGTCGCCCAGGTTCCACACGTCGGCGCGGTTGGCCAGCATGTCGGGGATGCGGAAGCGCCGCCCCGACTCGGTGTACGGGTTGCCCGCCATGCACACGGCGAACCGCTTGCCGCGCAGGTCATAGGTGCGGGTGCGGCCGTTCCAGACGCCTTCGATGCGGCGCTGGGCGTCGCACAGGGAGATGAACTTCTGCAGCAGCTCCGGTGAGGTGTGCTGGATGTCGTCGAGGTAGAGCAGCGTGTTGTTGCCCGCCTCCAGCGCGAACGAGATCTTCTCCACCTCCTGCCTCGCCGTCGCGTCGGGCGCGTCCGCCGGGTCCAGCGAGGTCACCTCGTGGCCCAGGGCGGGCCCGTTCACCTTGACGAACATCAGGCCGAGGCGGCTGGCGACGTACTCCATGAGGGTGGTCTTGCCGTAGCCGGGCGGCGAGATGAGCAGGAGGAGCCCCATCTGGTCGGTACGCTTGCCCGCGCCCGCCGCGCCGAGCTGCTTGGCCAGGTTGTCGCCGATCAGCGGCAGGTACACCTCGTCGAGGAGGCGGTTGCGGACGAACGCGCTCATGACCTTGGGCCGGTACTCGTCCAGGCGCAGGCGGCGCCGCTCGGCCTCGACCAGCTCGCTCCTGCGCCGCTGGTAGGCCCGGTACGCGGGGACCCGCTCCTGCCTGAACCGGCGCGTCCTGGGGAGGATCTCGTCCAGCCTGATGTCCAGCCGCCGGTCCTTGATGCGGGGATGCGCGCCCAGGAGCCCTTCCACGCTCTCCTGGACGGCGGCGCTGGAGTCCTGCCGGGGGAGGTCGCAGAGCTGCACGGCGATGGCCTCCGCCACCTCGGGGCCCTGGTGGTAGGCGGCCATCCAGGCGTGGGCCAGCTGCAGCCGCTCGGGGAGCGGCACGCTCTTCAGCTCCTCCTCGAACTCCCGCACCTTCGCCGGGCCCAGGGTGTGCCGGAACCCGTCGAGGAGCTCGCGCGCCGCCTTGCTCGTCACGAACCCGGACGGGGTGCCGCCGAGCTCCTCGACGAGATACTCACCCGCGAGCTCCGCTTCCGCGCCCTCTGCCGCCGACCCCGTTGCGCCGGGTGCCGCCGTACCCCATCCCGCCGACCCGGCAGCGCGGTCCGGCGTGCTCGTACGGAGGCCGGCCATGAAGCGCGCGATCAGCGCCCCCAGCTCGGCGGCCAGCGAGTCCAACGCGGGCGTGGGCCCGAAGACGGCGCGGGCGCGGGCCAGCGACACGGCCCGGGTGGTGAATGTTTTACGTGAAACCTCGTCCAACCCGAAGGTCCAGAACAGCTGGGCCGCCGCCCGTACCTCGGCCGGATACCGCAGCAGCCCCGCCCCCGACCGCAGCCGCACCAGCACGTCCAGGATGGCCACGGCGTCATGGTCGTGGACGCCCCGCTCGTACCCCTCGTCGTAGCGGGACTCCATGGCCTGCCGCACCACGTCCGGCAGGGCGGCCCCGGCCGGCAGGGAGTCCAGGAGCGAGGCCGCCAGGTGCTCGGCCCGGTAGACCTCAGGAGTCTCCGACACCAGCAGTTGGTCCCAGAAGGGCCGGGTGTCGGCGAAGGCGGCGGGCACGGGGGATCGGTAGTCGGTCCCCGTGATCGCGAAGGACATGGACCGGTCGTGCGGCACCAGCGTCAGGTCGATGGGCTGGGTGTTGACGGCGAAGCGGTGGCGGCCGAGCCGCAGCGTCTCCCCGCCGTCGGAGAAGAGGTCGAGCCGGTCCCGGAGGGCCCGCAGAGCCTCCTGCTGGGCGGACTTGACGCGCCCGTCCAGCTCCTCGGCCCGTACGGCGTCCCCGAGCGAACGGAGCTCCGCGGCGGCCGAGCGGGCCTTGGCCACCATCGGGTCCGTCGCGAAGTACGTGTTGACCTCGTCCAGCGAGCCGAGGGAGCCGAGGCGGCGCGTGATGCCGCCCAGAATGCGCTCGGCCGAGGCGAACACCCGGTCGGCACGCCGGGCCAGGTCGTCGAGCTGGGACTGCTTGCGGGCCGAGAACGCCTCGTAGACGTCGTCCCGCTTGGCCGACAGCTGCGCCGCGAAGTCGTCGAACTCGCCGAAGCGCGACTCCAGGGTCTCCAGCTGCAGCATCAGCCGCCCGAGCTGATCGTCGCAGGCGGCCGGGGTGTCCGCCATGGCCAGCGCGCCGGTGACGGCCTGCCCGAGCAGCGCGAACTCGGCGGCGAACGCGGCCCGCCCCTCCGCCCCGAGCAGCTCACGCCGGCGTCCGTCCAGGAGGGCGCGCGCCCGGTTCACCCCGCCGAGGACCTCGGCGATCCGGCCCAGGATGGACGTGCGTACGGTGGCGTCGGCGATCTCCAGGGAGCCGACGACCTCCGTCACCACCTCCAGCCCCTCCGCCTGCGCGGCCAGCCGGTCCGCGACGGGGGCGGCCTCCGCGACCGTCGCGATCGCGGAGGCGGAGGCGGCGAGCTCCTCGACGGCCGCGTGATAGGCGGTGAACGCCTCCGCGCCCTGCAGGAACGCGACCGCCCGCTTCCCGGCCGACGCGAGCTCCTCCGTCACGGACGAGGACAGCGCGTCCATGGCGGCCAGGTCGATGTATCGGGTCTCGCGCAAGGTCACCAGGCGGCCCTGGGCCCGGCGGAGCGTGGCCAGCATGGTGACCCAGGCGTCCGCGGTGACCGGATTGTCGGCGCGCGCCTGGCGTACCAGATGGGTGGTCTCCTCCGAGGCCGCGGCGAGCGCGCCGGCGGCCTGGCGGGTGAGCTGCTCGACGTTCTCGTACTCGTCCAGCACCTGCTCGGCCGTGGCCCGCACGTCGGCGAGCGGCTCGCGCAGGCCCTGCTCACCGAGCCAGTGGTAGGAGTCGAACGCCCGCGTGCAGGCCGCGATCAGTCCTTCGAACGTCCCCGTCGAGGGCGCCATCTCCTCGATCATCCGGGACACGGACAGGCAGTCGGAGATGCCGCGCACCAGCTCGGCGTTGCCGATGCGCTCCAGCGGGCCGGTCCCGGCGGGCTGGGCGGCGGCGTAGGTGTCGGAGACGTACGGCGTTTGCCAGACCTGCATAGGGTGGACCCGGGTGGGCTCGTCGGAGGTCGCGCGGAACACCACCATCGTGCCGTCGTCGAAGAGCGAGTAGCCGTGGCAGACGATGGGGTTGGCGACCTCCTTCCTGATCACGTTGTACGGCAGCAGCAGGGAGCGCCCGTCGCCCCTGGCGTGGAAGACGTACAGGACGTCCTCGCCGTTGGGCGAGCGGACCACCCGCTCGAACTCCAGGTCCGTCACGTCGGTGTCGAACGTCTTGCTGACCCCGGTCGCCAGGTAGTAGCCGCCGGGGAAGATCAGCCCCTGGTCCTCGGGCAGCCGCTGGCACGCCTGCCCGATGCCGTCGAGCCTGATCACGGCCTTGGTGCGGAGGTTGAAGACCAGGTGGCGCCGGTCGGTCTCCTTGTACGGCCTGATCCGCATGAGGATGAGCGGCCCGACCCTGGCGTACTCGACGTCGGCGTCCGCCAGGCTCTGCAGCGGCTCGGCGACCGGTTCGGCGTAGATGCCGGCGCCGGTCTCCGTGTTGTTCTCGATCTTGATGGTGAGGTCGCCGCCGACCGTCTCGACGAACACCTCGTCCTCGATCGAGATGTGCGGGTGCCGGCCGAGGACGTGGTCGTCGCGCGTGGTCGGCGTCCACTCGAAGTCGTGGGACGGGGGGAAGACGTGGTCCCGCTCCCCCCGGTTGTCCAAATATTTCGGGACCCCGCCGTTGCCGACCGCCCACCGCAGCACCCGCAGGTCCGCCGGACCCGTCTGGAACACCGCCAGCAGCTTGCCCTCGACCCGCCTGAGCTGCTGCAGCCGGGTCTCCT
Source organism: Nonomuraea sp. NPDC050786 (assembly GCF_040654115.1). NCBI lineage: Bacteria > Bacillati > Actinomycetota > Actinomycetes > Streptosporangiales > Streptosporangiaceae > Nonomuraea > Nonomuraea sp. NPDC050786. The sequence continues at coordinate 84,314 of NZ_JBFAHJ010000019.1, read as the reverse complement.
TGTAGTACCGGTACAGCTCGGCGAAGTCCTTCCTGAACGCCGGATCGTCCAGCGTCTCCAGCCTGCCGGCGTCGAACCTGAACGCGTCGCCGTCCCTGGAGAACCGGTGCACGGCGAACACGTCCGCCACCGCCGTCTCCGGCTTGAGCCCGATGAACACGTTGTAGCCGAAGAGCATCACGTCGCCCAGGGAGACGATGTCCCTGGGGACGCAGTTGTTCTCCGTACGGATCCGCTCGGTGCCCAGCAGGCGCAGCTCCGCGCCGCCGAAGACCTCCAGCCGCTCGCCGTTGAGCCGCTCGGCCGCCGCCGTCAGGGCCTTGGCCTGGGCCTGGAGCCGGTTCCTGAGGACCTCGTACGTCCCCGCCTCCAGCTCGCCCACGTCAGCCCTTCACCCCGGCCAGCGCGGCCACCGGGGAGTCGGCCACGCCCAGCCTGCGGGCCGTCTCCAGCAGCTCGCCGAGCGCCGTCGCCTGCGGGCCGCCGTCCTGGATGAGCCGCAGGAGCAGGGCGGAGACGGTCAGGTTCTTGATGTCCTCGGTGCGCACGCCGCCGATCACGTTCGCCAGGTCGGCCGCCAGGCTCGCCGAGCCGTTGACGTACGGCGAGACGAGCGCCCCGGCGACCTGGGAGTGGTCCACGAAGCCGTCGACCACCTTGCCCGCGGTGATGGACCCGACCACCTTGTCGAAGAACATCGTGTCGCCGCCGACGATGTCGATGTTCGCCTTGGCCAGCCCCGCGGCCAGCACGCTCGCCTGCGACTCGGCCACCTGCCGCGAGACGTCGATGTGCTTGAGCCTGATCTCCTTGTCGGCCTCCAGACGCAGGCGGTACTCCTCGTGCTCCCTGCTGGCCTCGTCCAGCGCCGCCATCGCGGCCGCCTTCGCCGTGAGGCCCTCGGCCTCGGCCTTCAGCTTCTCGCCCACCGCGGCCGCGCCGGCCAGCGCCATGGCCTGCTCGCCCTCGGCCTGTGCCTTGATCCGGTCGCCCTCGACCAGGGCCATGGCCTTGGCGCCCTCGGCCTCGGCGGCCAGCTTCTCCTTCAGCACCAGCGCCTCCGCGCGGCCCACCTTCTCGATGGCCTCGGCGTCGCGCTCCTTGACCTGCACCTGCGCCAGCCCCGCCGCGGCCGACTCGGCCTGGACGCCCTCGGCCAGCCGGATCTTGGCCCGGGCCTCCAGCTCGGCGGCCTGCTGCCTGGCCTCGGCGAGCACCAGCTCCTCGCGCGCCCTGAACTTGGACGCGGCCTCGGCGGCCTCGGCCGCCTTGATGTCCTTGACCAGGTTCTCCTGGGCCTCGGCCTCGGCGGCGATGATCACGGTCTGGCGGGTGCGCTCGGCCTCCTCGACCACGCGCAGCCGCTTGATGCTCTCCTCCTGCTCGGCCACGGTCTTGTCGACCGCGATGCGCTCGCGGATGACCTCGGCGATCGAGCGCTTCTCGGTCTCGACCTCCTTGTCCTTGGCGATGCGCGACAGCTCGGTCTCCCGCTCGCGGGCGATGACCTCCAGCAGGCGGTCCTTCTCGATCCGCTCGGACTCGATCGCGATCACGCGCTCGCGGTTCTTCTCGGCGACCGCCACCTCGCGGGCGCGGTTCTCGTTCTGCACGCCGAGCTGCTCGTCCGCCTTGATGTTCGCGCTCTGGGCGCGCAGCCGCTCCTCGGCCTGCACGCGGGCGATCTCGGCCTCCTCGCGGGCCTTGACGGTCTCGATCTCCCGCCGCTGCTTGAGCTCGGCGTCGGCCTGGCGGCGCTGCAGCTCCAGGATGGCCTCGCGGGCGTCGACGTTCTGGCGGGTGATCTCCTTCTCCTCGTTGCGCTGGAACTCGTTCGTCCGCACGTGCTCGATCGCCGTCAGCTCAGTGATCTTGCGGATGCCCTGGGCGTCGAGGATGTTGCTCTTGTCGAGCTGCAGCAGCGAGGTCTGCTCGAGGTAGTCGATGGCGGCGTCCTCGAGGCTGTAGCCGTTCAGGTCGGTGCCGATGAGCCGGACGATCTCGTCCCTGAACTCGTCGCGCTTGGTGTAGAGGTCCACGAAGTCGAGCTGCTTGCCGGCGGTCTTGAGCGCCTCGGAGAACTTCGCGTTGAACAGCTCCTGCAGCGTCGTCTCGTCGCTGGCCCTGGCGGTGCCGATGGCCTGGGCGACCTTGATGACGTCCTCGGCGGTCTTGTTCACGCGGACGAAGAACGTGATCTTGATGTCGGCCCGGATGTTGTCCCGGCAGATCAGGCCCTCCCGGCCGGTCCGCTCGATCTCGATGGTCTTGACCGAGATGTCCATGATCTCGGCCTTGTGGACGACGGGCAGGACCACGGCGCCGGTGAACGTCACGTCCACCTTGTTGACTTTGGAGACGATCAGCGCCTTGCCCTGCTCCACCTTGCGGAAAAGGCGGCCGATGACGGCGAGCAGGCCAATCACGATGACCAGGATGACGGCAAGAAATACGCCGAATCCTGTGGAGATGACGTCCATCAGTGCTCACTTTCGTAGGGCATGACCCAGAAGAATTCGCCGTCTTTGTCGTATTCGAAGATGAGGGCGCTGTCGCCGCGGGCCAGCCGGTCCCGGCCGGTCGTACGTACCTGCACGACCGCCGAGGAGCCGTCGGCGGCGGTGACCTCGGCCTGGCCGAAGTCGGGCGTGGCCGCGCCGGTGCGGATCACGCACATCTGCCCGACGAAGTCGCCGCGTGAGTGCCGATCCCCGTCAGGGAACAGCCGGCGCAGCGGAACCAGCAGGCCACGGGTGGCGAACCAGGCCCCGGCCAGTGCGGCGAAAGGGACGGCGAACAGCAGGCCGCCACTCGCCACCACCACGCTGCCGATCAGGCAGAGCAGCCAGGCCAGTGCGATCAACAGCGAGAGCGCGATCCCGGCGGGGACTCCCCCGAGGCCCAGCCAGGCGGCGTCGTCCTCCAGCTCGAACAGCCCGGTGATCACGGTCAGCCAATAACCGACGACCACCACGAGAAGGAAAGTGAAAATGACAGTCGGAAAGCTCAGTACGGTCGCTAAGAACTCGGTCATCCCGCCTCGGTTTGCGATCCCCCGTTGACGTCCTGACGGACTCTATACAGATAAAGCGCGACTAAAGAGGAAAGTTCCCGGTAAGTCTGGCGAGTTGACCTCAACTTCGGTTGAGGTTGCATGCTGGCGCTCATGACGGAAGTGATGAGAGCGGCCGCCTTCGCCGAGCCGGGCGGCCCGGAGGTGCTGAAGGTGATGGAGCTGCCCGCGCCGCAGGCGGGCCTGGGAGAGGTGCGCGTGCGGGTGCGGGCGGCCGGCGTGCAGCCGTTCGACACGGCCGTACGGGCGGGGTGGCTGCCGCCGTACATACCCTCGATGCCCTACCCGCGCATTCCCGGCAACGAGTTCGCGGGCGTGGTGGACCAGGTGGGCGAGGGGGTCGCCGGGGTGTCGGTGGGCGACGAGGTGCTCGGCTTCTCGGCCCTGCGCTCCTACGCCGAGTACGTCGTGGTCCCAGGGGCGAACGTGGCGCCCAAGCCGGCCGAGGTGCCCTGGGCGGTGGCCGGCGGGCTGACCTCGGGCGTGCAGACCGCCGAGCTGGCGATCAACGGGCTCGGCCTGGCGGAGGGCGAGACGCTGCTCGTGCACGGCGCGGCCGGGTCCGTGGGCACGGCCGCGGTGCAGATCGCCCGGCGGCGCGGGGCCACCGTGATCGGCACGGCCCGCGAGGTCAACCACGACTACCTGCGCGACCTCGGCGCCGTGCCGGTGGCCTACGGCGAAGGGCTGGCGGACCGGGTGCGCGCGCTCGCCCCCGGCGGCGTGGACGCGGTGCTGGACGGGGCCGGAGGCCACGCGCTGGAGGTCTCGCTGGAGCTGGTCGAGGAGCGCGACCGGATCGTCACCCTGGTCGAGCACGGGAAGGCGGCCGAGCTGGGCGTCCGGGTCGTCCAGGGCGAGCGCTCCGCCGAGCGGCTCGGGCGCTACGCCGCCCTGATCGCGGAGGGGGCCTTCAGGTTCGCGGTGCGGAGGACGTACCGGCTGGAGGAGGCCGCGGAGGCGCACAGGGAGATCGAGACCGGCCACGGCCGGGGGAAGATCGTCCTCACGATCTGACGTTCACGGCCTCGGCGATGGCGAGGTCGATCTCCTTGAGCTCGCTCTCGCCGTCCTCCACGTCCCACAGGGCGTTCTGCAGGATGCGGCCGAGCGTCCATCCGGCGGCCCGCTGGGGATCGAGGCCGAGCCGGTCCACCATGAAGTCGAAGCGCCGCAGCACCCCGCGCGTCACGTCGCCGGTCGCGAGAACGGCCTCCCAGCGGTTGTGCAGGGCCGGCCAGAGGTCGAAGCACGGGTCGCCCGCCAGCGGCTTGGGGTCGATGCTCAGCCACGGCTCGCGGTCGGCGGCCAGCACGTTGTCGTAGTGCAGGTCCCAGTGGAGCAGCCGGTCGCCGGGCTCGGAGACGAGCTCTGCGACCGCCGAGGCGCACCGCCTCATCCAGTGGCGGTCCCGCTCTCGGGGCAGGCTCTTCAGGGCCTGCTCCACGTCGTCCAGCATGGCCTGCGCGATGTCGCCCAACCGGCGCAGCCCCTCCGGGGCCGGATAGGCGACCAGGCGGGCCAGCAGCTCGGTCAGGATGCCCAGCGCCTCCATGTCGTCCGGCACGCTCGACAGCGACCGGTCCGCCTCCAGCCGCTCGAGCAGCAGGGTGCCGGTGCCGGGGTCGGAGTCGAGCAGGAGCACCGAGCCGTCGCCCGCCCAGGCACGCAGCCCGTGGACCTCGGTGGCGTTCTCGTCATTGACGGGCTGGAGCTTGAGCGCGGCCTTCGTCCCGTCCTCGCGTACGACGGGCAGCACCAGGGAGACCACGCCGTGCCTGGGCTCCCCGTCGAGCCGCAGCCCCCACTCCTCCAGGTAACGCTCGCCCAGCGCGGGCAGCCCGGCGGACCACTCGCGCCCGGCCTCCCCGTCGTACTTCACATGCGACTCGGTCAACGCCGCCGGCACCTTGATCCTCATGCCCCCAGTCTGCCCGGAGCCGTGGGCCAGGCGCCGCCCGTTATCCGGCCGTCAGAAGTGCCAGGGGAACGGCGACCAGTCGGGCTCGCGCTTCTCCAGGAACGAGTCGCGCCCCTCGGCCGCCTCCTCCGTCATGTAGGCCAGCCGCGTCGCCTCTCCCGCGAACACCTGCTGCCCGACCAGCCCGTCGTCGATCGCGTTGAAGGCGAACTTGAGCATCCGCTGCGCCGTCGGCGACTTGCCGTTGATCTTGCGGGCCCACTCCAGGGCGGTCCGCTCCAGCTCCTCGTGCGGGACCACGGCGTTGACCATGCCCATGCGGTGGGCGTCGGCCGCCGTGTAAGTGTCGCCGAGGAAGAAGATCTCGCGGGCGAACTTCTGCCCGACCTGCCGCGCCAGATAGGCCGAGCCGAAGCCGCCGTCGAAGCTGGCCACGTCGGCGTCGGTCTGCTTGAAGCGGGCGTGCTCGGCGCTGGCCAGTGTGAGATCCGCCACGACGTGCAGGCTGTGGCCGCCGCCCGCGGCCCAGCCGGGCACCACGCAGATCACGATCTTGGGCATGAACCGGATGAGCCGCTGCACCTCCAGGATGTGCAGGCGGCCGGTCGCGGCCGTGCCGTCGGCGTACTGGTAGCCGTCCTTGCCCCTGATGCGCTGGTCGCCGCCCGAGCAGAAGGCCCAGCCGCCGTCCTTGGGCGAGGGGCCGTTGCCGGTGAGCAGCACGCAGCCCACGTCCGTCGTCTGCCGGGCGTGGTCGAGCGCCCGGTAGAGCTCGTCGACGGTCTGCGGGCGGAACGCGTTGCGTACCTCCGGCCGGTTGAACGCGATCCGCACCGTGCCCTGGTCGACCGCCCGGTGGTAGGTGATGTCGGTGAAGTCGAATCCCTCGACCGCCTGCCACGCCTTGGGATCGAACAGCTCGGAGACCATGGGCCAGAGCCTAACGGATCTGGCCTTCGGCCCATTCGGCCCACTCCACTTGGGCTCTGCCCAGGCGGAGGCCGTACTCGAGGGTCATCCGCCCGTACTGCGAGAGGTTGTCGTGGCGGTTCTCGAGGAACTCGCGGATGCCCTCCAGGTGCTCCAGCTGCTTGCGGACCCGGTCGGCCTGGTGGCCGAGGTACGCGCGAGCCTGCTCGGGCGAGACCTGGGCCAGGAAGAACACGCGGAGCAGCATGTCGCTGCGCAGGACCCTGGTCGGCTCGACCTCGGTGATCCAGCGGCGGAGCTCGGCCAGGCCCTCCTCGGTGATCGCGTACTCCTTGCGGCCGCGCGGCCCCTCGGCCGACACGTCCACGAGGCCCGCGTCGGCCAGTTTGCCCAGCTCCGCATAGAGCTGGCTCTGCGTGGCGGGCCACACGTTCGACAGGGAGATGTCGAACATCTTCAGCAGGTCGTATCCGCTCGCGGGTCCCTCGGAGAGCAGTCCCAGTACGGCATGTCGAAGGCTCATATTCCTATGTTGACATATCGCCGGAGGAAGTTCTACCTTCGACATGTCACAAATGGAACGTGAAGGGACACCCGCCATGCCCGGTCTGATTGGCTTCCTCCCCTGGATCGTCTACGCGGTCATCGCCACCAGCGACGAGTGGCGCTCGGGCGCCATCACCGGCCTGGTCATCGCCCTCGTCCTGGTCGTCCGCGACCGCTGGGCGGGCAAGGCCTGGGACGAGATGGTGATCGAGAGCAGCGCGGCGGTCTTCTTCGCCTGCCTCACGGTGCTCTCGCTGGTGGACCCGCACTCACCGCTCACGCCGTACGGGCCCGCGCTGGTCAACGTCTGGCTGGCCGGCACCGCCTGGGGCTCGCTGGCCCTCCGCAAGCCGTTCACGCTGGGCATCGCGCGCACGATGACGTCGCAGGAGGTCTGGGAGACCCCGCAGTTCTACCGCGCGAACGCGATCATCACCACGGTCTGGGCGGCAGCCTTCACCGTCGCCGCGGTCTCCCTGACGCTCGTGCTCAACGCCGCACCTCACGCGACGACGCTGGTCATCGCCATCAAGGTGCTCACGTTCGCCGTGCCCGCCGTCTTCACCGCCTGGTACCCCAAGCACGTGCGGCGGGCGCTCGCTAAGTGACCTCCGCTCGCAGCTCGGCGAGCAGCTCACCCTGATCGGCGAGCATGTCGGTGAGGATGCGACGGGCAGCCCCGAGCAGATCGGCCAGCTCGGGGGTGGCCAGCGTGTAGACGACGGTGCTGCCCTCGCGGATCGCGCTCACGATCCCGGCCCTGCGCAGGACCGCGAGCTGCTGGGAGAGGCTCGAGGCCTCGATGTCGATCTGGGCCAGCAGATCCCTGACGGGGAGCGGCCCTTCCTGGAGTAGCTCCAACACTCGGATGCGAGCGGGGTGGCCGAGCGTTCGGAAGAAGTCGGCCTTGGCCTGGTGGACCTCCACGTGCATATAGCCCAGACTAATCCAGCGCAGTTGCATAATTCTTCAAGTCGTAACGTTGTTGGATAGCATGACAGCGGGGACTAGGGAGTAGCCATGGGCCGAGGAAGAGCCAAGGCGAAGCAGACGAAGGTCGCTCGCCAGCTGAAGTACACCAACCACCACATCGACTACGACCGGCTTCGCGAGGAGCTCGGCGCCGACACGCGGGGGGCTGAGGAGATCTACCCGGCTAGCTCGTCCGAGCAGGAGTCCGAGCGCGCGCAGTGACGCGGGTCAGCTTCGCGGGTGCGAGAGTGACATTCTTCAGCCGCCTGGCCTCCGGTGCCTGATCGGGCGCCGTGAGCTCCAGGCGGTGCAGCACCTCGCGGATGATGACGCGCATCTCCAGCAGCGCCAGTTGGGCGCCGACGCAGAAGCGCCGGCCGCCGCCGAACGGCATCCAGGCCCGGTTCTGAGCCCGGTTCTGGGGACCGTCCAGGAAGCGCTCCGGGCGGAACTCGTCGGGCTCGGGGAAGGCGGCCGGGTCGCGGTGCACGAGCGGGATGTACGGTCCGGCGTACCATCCCGCCGGGATCTCGTACCCGCCCAGTTCGAGCGGGGCGTCGAGCAGTCTCGGCGCCTCATAGACGACGGGCCTGACCCGCAGCACCTCCTTGACCACCGCGTCGAGGTAGGCCTCGTCGTCCGGCAGCCGTTCGAGGACCTCCGGCATGCGCAGGAGGCGCTCGAACGCCCAGGCCAGGCCGGTGGCGGTGGTCTCGTGCCCGGCGACGAGCATGGTGATCAGCTCGTCGCGGATCTCCTGGTCGCCCAGGTCGGTGTCCAGCAGGCGGCCGAGCACGTCGGCGCCTCCCGGCGCGGCCCGGCGGCGGCGGATCTCGTCGAACAGGATCGCGTCCACCTCGGCCCGCAGCCGCGCGAACCGGGCGTGGGGCCAGTACGGCAGTCCGCGGAACCTGTCCGGGAGCATGACGACCGGCATGGAGCCGCCGGTCTCGATCAGGTCTGGAAGCAGCGCGCGTAGCCGGCCGATGCGCCCGGTGTCCTGAATGCCGAAGATGAGCCGGATGATGATCTCCAGCGTGATGTCCTGCATGCGTTCCCGCAGCGCGAACGGCCTGTCCAGGGGCCAGGTCGCGATCTTCTCGGCGGCGATGGCCGCGATGTCGTCACGGTAGCCCGCGACCTGCTTGGCGCGGAGCGGCGGGTTGAGCAGCTTGCGGTGCCGCCACCACGGGTCGCCGTCCAGGGTGAGCACGGAGTGCGCGCCCACCATGTGCTCCAGGAAGTCGCGCCGCGCCTCACCCGCGCGCCCGCCGCCCTGGTCGGTCCGGTAGACCTGCTCGGCGAGCTCCCCGGTGGTCACGTAGACCTCCGGCGCGAAGCCGGTGTAGCGCACGGTGAAGATCGGGCCGTACTTGCGCTGAAAGCTCTCCAGCATGCCGGGCGCGTCGCGCATGAACCACGCGGTCTGCACCACTGAGGGGAGTCTCGGTCCTGGAGGGATCATCTTCGCGCCTCCTCGTAGATGTACGTACGTCATAGACATTTGTATACATCAGTAGCATGGATCGCGTGGCACGAACAGAGGCCGGTGGATACCGGGAGAGATTGCTGGCGGGAGCGGTGGCCTGCCTGCAGGAGAAGGGCTACGCCCGCACGACGGCCCGCGACCTGGTCGCCGCCTCAGGCACCAACCTGGCCTCCATCGGCTACCACTTCGGCAGCAAGGACGCGCTGCTCCACGAGGCCATCGCCGGCTTCTTCGACCAGTGGATCGCCCGGGTGGAGCGGTCGATGTTCGCCACGGAGGCGACCAGCCCCAGGGAGATGCTGGAGCGGGCCATGACGGAGCTGGTCGACGCCTTCGAGGAGCTGCGGCCGCAGCTCACGGTCTTCGTCGAGTCCTATCCGGCGGCGCTCCGCGAGGCCGCGCTGCGGGAGAAACTGGCCGACTCGTACGCGCGCTGCCGCGAAGTGGGCGCCGACATGGTGCGCCGGGCGGTCGCGCAGCTGGGCGTCGAGCTGCCGATGGCGCCTGAGGTCATCGTGTCGGTGCTGGTGGCCATCACGGACGGGCTGCTGCTGCAGTGGCTGCTCGACCCGGCCGCCACGCCGGACGCCCACCAGGTCGTGGACGCCCTCGCCGCGCTCTCGATGCTCTTCGCGTAGCCGTGATCAGGTGGCGCAGGTGTCGTGGGTGGCGTCGAAGCCCTTGAGGGCTTCCGTGTCGTCGGCGCGCAGGGGCTTCAGGCCCTTCCAGTCGTCGCCGATCACCAGCACCAGCCGGTTGGTCCGCGCCCCCTCGACCTTGCGGGTGACCGCCGAGAGCAGGTCGCCGGTGAGCGTGGGCACGCGGGTCTCGCCGTTGGGCCCGTACAGGACGGTGGTCTTGGGCTGCGGCTTGCGGGCCGAGTCGCCGATCTTGGAGATGTGGTAGCCGCGCTGCTCCAGAAAGGCCGCCACCTGGGTGCCGAGGCCGCTGCGCCAGGTGCCGTTGCGGAGCTCGATCTGGATCTTCGTACGGCCCACCTTGGCCTGCCCGCCCTTGACGCCCTGGACGCTCTCGTCCTTGGCCACGATCTGGAAGAGCCGGCCCGCCTGCGGCTGCACCCACTCGACCCGCCCCGGCTGGGTGAGCGAGTAGTGCCACGGCGTGGTGATGAAGCGGATGTGGCCGGCGTCGAGGCCCTGGAGGCTGGTCGCGAGGTCCTTCATGACGCCGAAGGTCAGGCCGCGATCGGTGGTCACCGCCTTGGTGCCCGCGTCCAGGATGCCGAGCAGCTTGGCCGGGTCGGTGAGCGTCTCGCCGCTCATCGCCTTCTTGACCATCGACGCGATGAACATCTGCTGCCGCTGGATGCGCCCGATGTCGGAGCCGTCGCCCATGCTGTAGCGGGCGCGTACGTAGCCGAGCGCCTGCTCGCCGTTGAGCGTCTGCCGCCCGGCGGGCAGGTGCAGCAGGGCCTTCTTGTCGTTCACCGGCTCGGGCAGGCAGACCTCGACGCCGCCGACGGCGTTCACCATGCTCTTGAAGCCGGTGAAGTCGACCTTCACGAAGTGGTCGATGCGGATGTGGGTGAGCGACTCGATCGTCTTCCAGGTGCAGGCGATGCCGCCGGAGTTGAACGACTCGTTGATCATGCCGAGGTGCGGCCGCTGGCCCGGCAGGGTGCCGGTGGCGCGGCAGGCGGGCAGCTGGACGAGCGAGTCGCGCGGGAAGCTGACGACCATCGCGCCGTCGCGCTTGGACGACACGTGGACCAGCATGATCGTGTCGGTGCGCTCGCCCGCGATGTGGTGGCCGTACTTGGCGTTCTTGCCGTCGCGCTGGTCGGAGCCGACGACCAGGACGTTCATGGCGGTGCCCGCGACCTTGGGCGGCCGGGTCGCGCCGAGGTCGTCGTCGGTGACGTCGATGTGCTTGACGTTGCCGTTCAGCTTCGCCAGGACGCCCACGGCGACGCCCGCGACCAGGAGGACGACGGTCACGGTGACCGCGATCGCCCAGCGCAGCCAGCGGCGGCGACGCCGGGGTGGCGCACTCGGCTCGGAAGGGGGCGCGTCGACAAGCCCGCTGCTCACGTGACTCCAGAGGGACGGAGGCCGAGGGCCGCCGCCCATGGCCAAGAGCCTCGCCGTACAGATCTCGGCCGGTTGAACGTGCCCGAGTGTACCCACCTGGGCACACCCGTACGGAGAAACGTCGTCAGTCGGGCAGGTTAACGCGGAGCGACACCGTGCCGCGCAGGTCGAGCCAGGCCGTGCCGGGGCCGCGTACCAGCCTCAGGATCACCTCGTCGCAGCCGGGGCAGCGGGCCACCAGGCCGGGGTCCGGGCCGTACACGCGGAGCGAGGCGACCGGGCCCGTCAGGCCGCAGCCGGCGCAGCGGCCGGTGGCGGCGGTGACGTCCACGGCGAAGATCTCGCCGAGCGGGCCGGCCAGCGCGTTGCCGTCGAGGTGCTCTGCGGTCATGTCAGTCCCCACAATGTCAGCCGCCCCCGGTGGGGCCGAAACGTTCAGTTCGGATGCGCTCGGGGGCGTGGCCCAGCGCGACCAGCAGGTCGGCCGCCGCCTCCACGAACCCGGTCGGCCCGCACACGTAGCAGTCGGGCTCGAAGGTCGCGGGCCAGCCGCCTTCGGCCAGGTCGTCCAGCAGGAGCCGCCCCGCCGGGCGGGTCGCGCCGGCAGGCGCGGACCTCGTGTAGAGGTAGGTGACGTCGAGCCCGGGGTCGGGGCGGCGCAGCTCCTCGGCGTAGAAGCGGCGGTCCTGGTCGCGCAGCGAGTAGATCAGCCGGAACGGCACCCGGCTGCCCGCCTGCCTGCGTGCCCTGATCATCGCCATCAGCGGCACGATGCCGGACCCGCCGGCCACCAGCAGCACCGGCGCCTTGCTCTCCGGCCGCCAGACGAACCAGCCGCCCACCGGGCCGCGGATCTCGACCTGGTCGCCGACCTCGATCACCTCGGTCAGGTACGGCGACACCTCGCCGTCGGGGAAGTTCTCCACGGTCAGCTCGACGAGGTCGCCGTCGGCGGGCGCGGCCAGCGAGTAGCTGCGCTGCGCGGTGTAGCCATCGTCGGCCGTCAGCCGCACGTCCACGTGCTGCCCGGGCAGGTGTCCCGGCCAGCCGGGCACCCGGAAGCGCAGCGTGCGCGCGGTCCCGCTCTCGTCGGCGATCGCGGCGAGCTCGGCCGGCCGCCAGGCCAGGCGCGGCGGCACGTCAGTCGCCCTCGTAGCGCTGCTCGCGCCACGGGTCGCCGTAGTTGTGGTAGCCCGCCGTCTCCCAGAAGCCGGGCCACTCCTCGTTGAGCAGGCGGATGCCGCGTACCCACTTGGCCGACTTCCAGAAGTACAGGTGCGGCACGATCAGCCGGGCCGGGCCGCCGTGCCGGGGCTCCAGGTCCTCGCCGTCGAAGCGGTGGACGAGCCACGCCTTGCCGTCGAGCAGGTCCTCCAGCGGCAGGTTGGTGGTGTAGCCGCCGTACGAGTGGACCAGCGCGTACTCGGCGGCGGTCTCGACGTCCTCGAAGAGCACGTCCAGCGAGACACCCTCCCAGGTGGTGTCCAGCTTGGACCACTTGGTCACGCAGTGGATGTCGACCGTGGGCGTCTCCATGGGCAGCGCCTGGAACTCCTCCCACGACCACCGGTGCGTCTGCTCCGCCTCCGTGTCGACGGTGAACTCCCACCGGTCGAGCGGCACCCGCGGCGTCGGCCCCGCGGACAGCACGGGGAAGTCGTCCACCAGGTATTGTCCGGGCGGCAGCCGGTCGCTGTCGGGTCTGCGCCGCCCGTGGAAGCCGCGCGAAATGATGCTCACGCGCTCATTCCACCACACGCCTCCCGTCAGCCCCTACGCGGAGTGACCAGGCCCGATTCGTACGCGAAGACCACCAGCTGCGCGCGGTCGCGTGCCCCCAGCTTGGTCATCGCCCTGCTGACGTGTGTCTTCGCGGTGGTCGGGCTGATCACCATGTGGGCGGCGATCTCGTCGTTGGACATGCCGCGGGCGACCAGGGCGGTCACCTCGCGTTCGCGGTTGGTGAGCACGTCGAGGCCCTGCGGTTCCGGTGACGGGCGGCGGGCCACGTACTCGCCGATCAGGCGGCGGGTGATGGCGGGCGAGAGCAGCGCGTCGCCGCGGGCCGCGACTCTGACGCCCTGCAGCAGGTCGGCGGGCTCGGTGTCCTTGACCAGGAACCCGCCCGCGCCCGCCCTGAGCGCGTCGAAGACGTACTCGTCGAGGCCGTAGTTGGTGAGGATCACGACGTGGACCTCGCTCAGCCGCTCGTCGGCCGCGATGCGCCTGGTCGCCTCGATGCCGTCCATCACCGGCATCTGCACGTCGATGAGCGCCACGTCCGGCAGGTGCTCGAGGGCGAGCGCGACGGCCTGCTCGCCGTTGGCGGCCTCGGCCACGACCTCGATGTCCTCCTCGGCCTCCAGCAGCGCGCGGAAGCCGCCGCGGATGAGTGCCTGGTCGTCCACGAGCAGTACGCGGATCACGCCGGTTCCTCCAAGGGCAGCTCCGCGCGTACGGTGAAGCCGCCCTCGGGGCGGGGCTCGGCCCGCAGCCGCCCGCCGAGCGCGGTGACGCGCTCGCGCATGCCGAGCAGGCCCACGCCGGGCACGGGCGGCGCGTCCCCGCACGCCAGGCCGTCGTCGTCCACCTGCACGACCAGCTCCTCACCGCCGTAGTCGATGCGCACCGAGGCCGCCGCGCCGCCCGCGTGCCTGGAGACGTTGGTGAGGGCCTCCTGCACGATCCGGTACGCGGCCCGGTCCACCTCGGGCGGCAGCTCCCGGCGTACCCCCGAGATCGTCACCGTGGCGGGCAGCCCGGTCGAACGGGCCCGCTCCACCAGGTCGTCGAGCCGGTCGAGGCCGCTGGCCCGCCACTCGTCGCCCCCGCCCTCGTGAGAGCCCTCGCCCTCTTGAGGGCCGGCGTCGCGCAGCACCTCCAGCGTGGCGCGTAGCTCACGCATGGCGTCGCCGCTGGCCTCCTGGATGGCCAGCAGCGCGCCGGGCACCTCCTCGCCGCGCTTGCGCGCCAGGTGGACGGCCACGCCCGCCTGCACCTTGATGATCGAGATGCTGTGGGTCAGCGAGTCGTGCAGCTCCCTGGCGATCCTGAGCCGCTCCTCGCCCGCGCGGCGGCGCGCGACCTCCTCGCGGGTGCGCTCGGCCTCGACGGCCCGCTGCTCGGCCTGCTCCACGTACGCCTGCCGGTGCCGCGCGACCGTCGCCGTCACGCCCGCGGTCAGGAACCAGCCGACGAGCAGCACCGTCTGCTGGACGACGTCCTTGAGGTCCTGCCCCTCGGCGTTGGCCAGGTTCGCCGTCAGGCCGGAGCCCAGGAACGCCGCTGCCGCCAGCGCCGGCGCGAGCCGGTGGCCGGCCCGTACCGACCCGAAGATCGCCACCAGAACGGGGAACATGGCGGGCGGCCCCGGCTGGGCGTGCACCGAGTAGACGAGCATGCAGACGGTGCTGACCAGCAGCGCCACCAGGGGCGCCCGCCGCCAGGCGACCACGGCGAGCGAGCCGGCGAGTACGGCGGCGAGGTCGAGGGCGCCCGCCTTCGGGGTGACCAGCACGGTAACCGAGAGCATGACGGCCACGACGGCGGCGAGCGCGCCGTCCAGGGCGAGCGGCCGCCATTCGCTCCGAAAGGTCATTCCTGCACATTAGAGCCTCTACCCGGACACGGTCCTCGGCGGCCGGGCGTAATTCGGCACTACTCCCGGCGAAGTAGGCCGCATGACTCTGCGCCCGGGGCGGTAGGCGGAGGAGCCTCCTCGGGGCCGACGACCTGGCGCCGGGAGAAGACCACGATGTCCGGCTATGGAGACGATTCACGAGAAGGGCCGGTAATGGCCGGCCAGTTCCGCTACGTCACCCCGGTCGAGCCGCAGGCCGCGACCGGACGGGTGGCCCAGGTCTACACGCAGCTCGCCGACGACTTCCGCATGGCACGCATGCCTGTCTTCCTGACCCTGTCGCCCGCCGCGGAGGTGCTCGCCGTGACGTGGGCCATGCTGCGCGAGTCGCTGCTGGCCGGGGGCGAGTCCAGAACCGCCAGGGAGGTCGTGGCGCTGGGCGTGTCGATGGCAAACCGCTGCCCGTTCTGCGTGGCCGCGCACACGACCCTGCTGCACGCGACCGGCGACCACCGGCTGGCCGAGACCATCGCCGCCGGCGGCACGCCCGACGATCCCCGGCACGCCGAACTGCTGGCCTGGGCCGGGTCGCGGCGGCCGACGCCGGAGATCGGGCCGCAGCTCATCGGCACGGCGCTCACCTTCCACTTCGTCAACCGCATCGCCTCGGCGCTGCTCACCGAGAACCTGCTCCCGGGCAACCTCCAGAAGTCGCGCCTGGTCAGGAGCGTGGGCGGCCGGGCGATGGCGCGCGCCGTGCGCACGCGGCTGCCGTCGGGCGCGAGCCTGCCGCTGGTCGCGGACCTGCCCGCGCTGCCGGAGCCCGCCTGGGGCGCGGGCACGTCCGTGGGCGCCGCCTACGCCGCGCTCGGGGCCGTGGCGGGGAGCGGCGGCGAACTGCTCGGGGAGTCCGCGCGGGCCGCCGTGAGCGACACGGTCGCGGCCTGGGACGGGGAGCACCCGCCGATGGGCGGCGCCTGGCTGGACGGGCCGCTCGCGGACGTGCCCGCCGGGGAGCGGCCCGGTGCCCGGCTGGCCCTGCTCGTCGCGCTCGCGCCGTACCGGGTGACCGACGCCGACGTGGCCGCCTGGCGCGGCTCCAGGACGGACGAGGAGCTGGTACGGCTCTGCGCCTTCGGCGCCGCCTCGGCCATGGCACGCATGGAGACCCTCATCACCGCCTCAGCACTCACAGGAGATCGATCATGACCGCGCAAGACACTCTTGCCGTCCGGCCCGTGACCTGGCCCATGTGGGCGCTCAAGGTCGTGGCGCCCCTGCACGCCGTCGCGCTGCTGTTCCAGGCGGTGGCGGCGGGCCTGCTGCTCTCCACGCCCGGCGGCCGGTCGCTGCACGCGGCCACGGCCGTCGCCCTGCTCGTCATAGGGGTCGTCCATGTCGTCGCGGCGGTCCTGGTCCGCTGGCCCGGCGGCGGGAAGAGCAAGTTCATCCTTCCGGCGGTGATCCTCCTGGTGGCCACGGTGGTGCAGGCGATTCTCGGCGTCGCCGGGCTGAAGGTCCTGCACGTGCCGTTGGGGGTGCTGATGTTCCACGGGGGCGTCGAGCAGTTCAACCGGGTCATGTCGCGGTCATGACCCCCACACGACGTGACGTGCTGCGGCTGCTGGGACTGGGCGCGGTGGCGGTGGCCGGGGCGCCCGGCTGCTCGCTGCTCGCCGGAACCCCGCAGCCGCAACTCCTGACCAGCCGGGCGCCGCTGCCCAAGCCGTACGCGGTGCCGCTGCCGGTCCCGGAGGTGGCCAGGCCGGTGCGCAGCGCGGGCGGGGCCGACTTCTACGAGCTGACCGAGCGGGCGGCCGAGGTGGAGGTGCTGCCCGGCCTGCGTACCCGCGTATGGGGGTACGGGGGCACGTTCCCCGGCCCGACCATCGAGGCACGCAGCGGGCGGCGAACCGTCGTCAAGCTCGTCAACCAGCTCAGCGAGCCGACCGTCCTGCACCTGCACGGCGGGCACACCCCGCCGGAGTCCGACGGCTTCCCCACCGACCTGGTGGCGCCGGGGGCCTCCCGCGAGTACGTCTTCCCGCTGGAGCAGCGGGCCGCCACGCTCTGGTACCACGACCATCGCATGGACTACACGGGCCCGCAGGTCTGGCGCGGCCTGGCCGGGATGTTCCTGGTCCGGGACGCCGAGGAGGAGGCGCTGCCGCTGCCCGCCGGTGAGCGCGACCTGCCGCTGCTGATCTGCGACCGGTCGTTCGAGGCCGACGGGACGATGCTGTATCCGGGGCTGGAGGGGCGGCCCGGGGTCCGGGAGGCGTACATGGGGGGCGTGCTCGGGGACGTGATCCTGGTCAACGGGGCGCCCTGGCCGGAGCTGCGGGTCTCCAGGGCGCGGTACCGGCTGCGGCTGTGCAACGCCTCCAACGCCCGGGCGTACGAGCTGGCGACGGGCGGGCCGATGATCCAGATCGGCACCGACGGCGGGCTGCTGGCCCAGCCGCGCACGGTGCGGCAGCTCCGGCTGGCACCCGGCGAGCGGGCCGACGTGGTGATCGACTTCTCCGCGTACCGGCTGGGTCAGTACGTCGAGCTGCGGAACCTGGCGGGGGAGGGCGCGCAGGGCAAGGTCATGCGGTTCGCCGTGGACCGGGACGAGACCGACGAGTCATCGGTGCCGGCGTGGCTGTCCACGGTCGAGCCGCTCGACCCCGGCAGGGCGAAGGTGACGCGGGACTTCGAGTTCAGCAACGGGGGCATGGGCTGGCTGATCAACGGCAAGCCGTTCGACCCGAAGCGGATGGAGGCCAGGCCCCGGCTGGGCGACATCGAGGTCTGGCGGCTGACCAGCGACGTCGCCCACCCGGTCCACCTGCACCTCGACCACTTCCAGGTGCTGTCGGTCAACGGCGAGCGCCCGAAGGGGCCGCCCGAGTGGAAGGACACCGTCGAGCTGCGCGACGCGCAGACCGTCGAGATCGTCACGCGGTTCACCGACTATCGCGGGCGGTACGTCCTGCACTGCCACAACCTGGAGCACGAGGACATGGCGATGATGGCGGCCTTCGAGGTCGTCTGAGGGCGGTGTCGTGATGGTCCTCGACAGGTCGGCGGGGGGCGCTCAGTATCGGGACCATGGGTGAGCCTTATGTCGGCGCCAGGACGCCGCGACGTGAAGACGCCAGGCTGTTGACCGGAAAAGGCAGGTACGTCGGTGCGGTCCGGCTGCCCGGCACGGTCCACGCGTACGTGGTGCGCAGCCCCATCGCCCACGGGCGGCTGGCCGGCTGCGACGCCAAGGCGGCCTGGGCGGTCGAGGGCGTGCTCGACGTCATCACCCCGGCGGACGCCGCCGGCCTGAGCCTGCCCTGCGTGAGCCTGGCCCCCGGCCAGCGCATGACGTCGTTCCCGGTGCTGGACGACGCCATCAGGTACGTGGGCCAGCCCCTCGCCGTCGTCGTCGCCCGCACGCCGGAGGCGGCCAGGGACGCCGCCGAGCTCGTCGATCTCTCGCTGGACGAGCTGCCCGCGGCGGTCGGGACGGAACGGGCGATGGAGGAGGGGGCGCCGCTGCTGTACCCCGAGTGGGGCACGAACGTGCTCACCGACTTCACGATGGGCGACGAGGACTGGGCCTCCTACGCCGAGCAGGCCGCGCACGTGGTGGAGATGACCTTCACGATGGGGCGGGTCTCGCCGTACCCCTTGGAGCCGCGCGGCGTGGTGGCCTCGTACGCCGACGGGGAGCTGACCGTGCACATCTCCTCGCAGGCGCCGCACCACGTGCGCGAGCACCTGGCGGACGCGCTGGGGCTCTCCCACGACCGGGTACGCGTGATCAGCGGCGACACGGGCGGCGGGTTCGGCGCCAAGGAGCACGTCTATCCCGACGAGGCCCTCATCTGCCTGGCCGCGATGCGCCTGGGCCGGCCGGTGAGCTGGTCGGAGTCGCCGGGCGACCGGCTGTTCGCCACGCTGCCGGCGCGGGCGGCCGCGCACCGGGCACGGCTGGCGCTCGCCGAGGACGGGCGCTTCCTGGCGCTGTACGCCGACGTGGTCGGTGACGTGGGCGCCCATCCCTCCAACGTCGGAATCTCGACCTTCGCGGTGACGGCCACGCTGCTGCCCGGACCGTACCGGTTCGACCGGGTGGCGGTACGCGTGCGCGGCGTCGTCACGAACACCACGCCGACCGGCTCCTACCGGGGCTTCGGCCAGCCGGAGGCGACTCTGACCAGGGAGCGGCTGATCGACGAGGCGGCACGCAGGCTGGGGATCGACCGGATCGAGCTGCGGCTGCGCAACATGCTGCGGCCCGACGAGCTGCCGTACACCACGCGCGTCTACCAGCGCTACGACTCCGGCGACTACCCGCTTGCCCTGCGGACCCTCCGCGACCTGGCCACGCCCGTCGAGAAGGCCGACGGCCGCAGGCGCGGCATCGGCTACTCCTGCCATGTGGAGAGCACCGGCATGGGCCCCTCGATGGACCTCAAGGCCACCGCGATCCAGGCGGGCGGCTACGAGACGGTGGTCCTGCGGATGGAGCAGGACGCGTCCGTGGTCGTGTCGTCCGGGGTGGTCTCGATCGGGCAGGGCATCGAGACGGCGCTGGCCCAGCTGGCGGCCGACCGGGTGGGGGTGCCGATCGAGCGGGTCCGGGTGGTGCTGGGGGACACGGCGACCACGCCGTACTCGTCGGTCGGGGCGATCGCGAGCCGCTCGCTGGCGGTCGGGGGCGGGGCGCTCACCCGGGCCGCCGACCGGCTCCGCGGCAAGCTCGTGGCCCTGGCCGCACACCGGCTGGAGGCCTCGCCCGACGACCTGGAGATCGCCGACGGGTCCGTACGGGTGAAGGGCGACCCTGCGGCGTCGGTCACCCTGCGGGAGCTCGCCACGTCGGCGTGGCGTGGCTGGGACCTCCCGGACGGTGCCGCGCCCGGCCTGGAGGAACGGGTCAGCTACGACCCGGCCGGCTACACGTTCGCCTACGGCGCGCATGCGGCCGCCGTGGCCGTGGACCCGGAGACCGGGGCCGTCGAGGTGGAGCGCTACTGGGTCGTCAACGACGCGGGCGTGCTGGTCAACCCGGCCGTGGTGGAGGGCCAGCTCCGCGGCGGAGTGGCACAGAGCATCGGCATGGCGCTGACCGAGGAGATCGTCTACACCCCCGAGGGCCAGCCCATCACCGACTACCTGCTGCCGACGACCCGCGAGGTGCCGGAGATCGAGGTCGTGATGCTGGAGACCCCCTCGCCGATCACCCCCGGCGGCATGAAGGGCGTCGGGGAGGCAGGCACGATCGGCCCACCGGCCGCCATCGCCAACGCGGTCGCCGCCGCCCTCCCGGAGATCGCCGACCGGATCACCGGTGTCCCGCTGACCCCGTCCCGCCTCTGGTCCCTGCTCGCGGACGCGCCCGCACCGCCCCGCTGAGGGCGCCTGCTCAGGTGAGGTCCTTCAACTCCTTGCCCGCCTCCGCCAGCGCCTGCTCCAGCGCCTTCATCCCGGCGGGCTTGGGCTTCGGAGGCGGCTCCCCACGCCGGCCTCGCCGGCGGGCCGCGTCGGGGGCCGGCTGGTCGGGGGCCGGCTGGGTGTCGTCCTTGCGCGTGTTCTCTTCAGCACTGCTCATGGCACTGCCCATACCCGTCGTTTCGGGCGGCGGATAAAAAGAATTGCGATTTCTCGCCGAAGATTCGACCCGAAAGCCTTCTTCGTGCGTACACGTTTCGACAGCCGTGTACGTCAACCCATAGGCAGGTCCTCTTGTTGAGCGAAACGCGTATTCGCTGCCCCTCGGTCCTGGAAGCCCGGCAAGGACAGGAAAGAGATGCCATGACCATGCTGCGATCAGCTCGTCGGAGCCGGCTGCAGTACGCCTGGCCGCTGCGCGACGACGCCCGGACGGTAGGTCAGGCAAGAGCGATCATCCGCGATGAATTATCGGAACTCTCCCTTTGCCCGGATCTCGTTGACGACGCCGTCCTCATGGTGAGCGAGCTGATCACCAATGCCTTCCTGTACGGCGACGGCCCGTACGAACTGGCCCTGCACATCGACGCCAGGGAGATCATGTGCGTGGTCGTGGACAGCGGTCCGCTGCTGCCGCAGCAGTCGCCGCCGGACGTGGGGGCCGAGCACGGGCGGGGGCTGCGGATCGTCGCCAGGCTCTCCGAAGGCTTCTACGGCTGCCACCCTCAGCGCTACGTCACGCACCCTGACCTGGTCGGCAAGGCGACCTGGTTCGCGCTGCCGCGGAGCGGGGCGGCCGGGAACGTGGTGCCGCTGAGGGCGGGGACGTAAAGGGGCGGGAATAAATGTCAGGAAAAATCGGGACTTTCGGACAAGAGCCGGTTAAGGTGTCAGCCGCAGGCTGGGGATGATCTTCGTCGAGGACGGAGCCCCGGCCAGTTCTGGAGGCTGAATGTCAGGCTGGAACCTGCGGACCGGCGCGACGGCGGCGGCGCTCACGCTCGCCGCCACCACCCTCGCCACGACAGTGGCCACGGGCACCGCATCGGCGGCCGTCGCCGCCCACTACGTGGACTCCGTCAACGGCAACGACTCCGCCGACGGCACCACGGAGGCCACCGCGTGGAGGACTCTCACCAAGGCGTCGACGGCGAACCTGGCCCCCGGCTCCAAACTGCTGCTGAAGCGCGGCAGCATGTGGAAGGGGCAGCAGCTCAGTATCACCGAATCGGGCATCACGGTCGACGCGTACGGCACGAGCACCGCCAGGCCGATCGTCGCCGGGCACTCCGAGGCCTGCGTGGACCTGGGGGGCTCCGAGAACCAGGTCTACAACCTGCAGATCGGCCTGCCCCAGGACGACGGCCGCTGCCAGTGGGCCGGCGTCAAGGTGAGGGGCAACGACAACGTCGTCGAGCGCAACTACATCACCGGCGCCGCGGCCGGCGTCTACATCGCGCCCAAGGCCCTCAACACCGCGGTGACGGCCAACGACTTCGTGGACAACAACTACATGAGCAAGAACACCGAGGAGCCGGGCAACGACGACTCGGGCGCGTTCGCGATCCTCGTTCAGGGCGACAGCTCCAACATCGGCTGGAACGAGATCCGCGGCTCGATCGCGCCCAGCTACGACTACGGGCTGGACGGCGCGGCCGTGGAGATCTTCCTCGGCTCCGACAACTACATCCACCACAACATCGCGGTCGACAACGAGACCTTCACCGAGCTCGGCACCAGCAGGGAGGTCAACCCGGACGGCAGCCCCGCCGACCCGGACGGCACCTCGGGCAACGTCTTCGAGTACAACGTGATCACCGGCCCCAAGACCGGCGCGGCCCTGGTGACCCGCGGCCCGCAGGAGCCCGGCCAGAACCCCGACCCGAACGGGCCGGTGTTCGGCACCGTCTTCCGCAACAACACCGTGTACCTGACCCAAGCCGAGTCCCAGGGCGTGGTCTGCGACGCCGGCTGCACCAACGCCCACCTGTCGATGTCGCAGAACATCATCCAGGCCGTGTGGAAGACCGCCTACGGCCCGAACGTGACCGACAGTCACCACAACGTGTTCTTCGGCGCCCGCCAGCACCAGATGGGCGGCACGAACAACGTCACGGCCGACCCGCGGTTCAACCTCACCAACACCCAGCACCCGCTGAGCCTGCGTGCCGGCAGCCCGGCCATCGACCTCGGCATCAAGAAGTTCAATGACATGGACGTGACCGGCCGGGCGATCGACGGCAGCGACGGCGCCGTCGACGCCGGGGCGTACGAGTACGACAAGTAGAACCTGCGATTTGTCGCCGCCGTCCTCTACTCTCCCGATCAGTTGATCAAGACGGGAGAAGTACGGACATGACCTACCTGGAGTTGTCAGAGGACGGCGGCGGATCGCACAAGTTCTACGAGGTGACCGTGGCGGGCACCAGCGTCACCATCACCTACGGGCGCATCGGCGAGACCGGACAGACCAAGGTCACCAACTTCCCCACCGAGGCCAAGGCGCAGGCCGCGGCGGCCAAGAAGATCAGTGAGAAGACCCGCAAGGGGTACGCGCCGGCGGTGCGCGGAGTGCGCGGGGCGCGCGGGCGCCGCGCCGTCACCCGCAGGACCATCCGCCCCACGGCCCATCCCACGCCCGTCCATCCCACGGGCGCCCATCCCCGTACCGTCCCCACCGCCCGCCCGACCGTCCAGCGGGCCCCGGTCCTGTGGCGCTTCGACAGCGGGGCGTCGGCGTTCGGCATCTTCGTGGACGGCGAGCGCTGCTGGGTCGGCAACCAGCGCGGCGACGTCTACACCGTCACCCACTCCGGCACCGTGACCGGCCGCTTCCGGCTCCCGGACGGCGTCAAGTGCATCGTGGCCGACGACTTCTGGATCTACGCGGGCTGCGACGACGGCTGTGTGTACGACCTGACCGGCAAGGCCCCGAGGGCCGCGTACGAGATCGCCGAGGACGTGGACATCTACTGGCTCGACATCCACGACGGCATGCTCGGCGTCTCGGACCGGGCCGGCGGGGTCACCATGATCGACTACGAGGACGAGTTCCAGTGGTCGCGCACGGGCAGCGCCGACTCCGCCTGGATGGTCAGGTGCGACGACGACTCCGTCTACCACGGGCACTCGAAGGGTGTCGCCCGCTACGACGCGGAGGACGGCACGCCCATCTGGCAGACGTCCCTCAGCGAGCAGGTGCTGTTCGGCTGGCAGGAGGCGCACTCCGTCTACGCGGGCACCGCCCGCGGCTCCGTGGGCAGCGTGATCCGCCTGGCCAAGGGCGACGGCCGGATCGAGGCCGTCTACCGGTGCGACGGCTCCGTCTACTCCTGCGCCACCTCGCCGGGCGGCCGCCACGTCTTCGCGGGCGACAACGACTCGTCGGTCTACTGCTTCGACGCCTCGGGCGAGCGGCTGTGGAAGCTCGACACCGGTTGCGGCTCCGCGTTCTCCATGCAGTTCCTGGACGACCGCCTCTACATCGTCACCACCGAGGGCACGCTGGCCTGCATCGACGCGAGCGAGGCGGCCATCGCCGCGGCCCGCTCGGGCAGCGTGCCGCAGCCGCTGGACGTCAAGGCGGCGGCCTCGCTGCAGGCGGTCGAGCCGTCGGTCACGCTGGAGACCACCACCGACGCGGGCGACGGCGTGGTGGTGGAGTGCTTCCAGGAGGGCCAGCGGCTGCGGATCCGCGTGATCAGCCCCGGCTACGAGTCCTGGAACGTGCAGTTCCCCAAGGACATCCGCGAGCCGGGAGCCCGCTACCTCGTCGAAGGCCTGCGCTCGGCCGGGCGCGGCGGGTTCTACCGCGCGTACGGGGAGATCCGGCGGCTGGTCTGAGACCTCAGCCGCGTCTGCCCGGCCGGACCACCACCAGCACCAGCAGGCCCGCGACCAGTCCCGTGGCGGCGCTCGCCCGGTAGACGTCGTTCAGCGCCGCGTACGGGGCCGGGCCGCCCTGGTACAGGATGCCGAGCACGGCGATGCCGAGCGCGTAGCCGAGCTGCCTGACCGTGTTGACCGTGCCCGCGGCCATCCCCGCGCGCTGCGGCGGCACGTACAGCATGACAGCGGAGTTGAGCGGCGGGAGGGCCAGCCCCACGCCGAGGCCCGTCACGACCAGTCCCGGCGCCAGAGCGGTCCAGGTCGAGTGCTGGTCGAGCAGGCCCTGGAGAAACGCGCCCGCGCCGATCAGCAGCAGCCCGCAGCCGATCGCGGCGCGGGCGGGCAGCCGGGGGAACAGGCGCGAGACGGCCACCGAGACCACGAGGGAGGTGGCGGCCATCGGCGTCAGCGCCAGCCCCGCGTCCACCGGGCCGAGCCGGAGGACCCCCTGCAGCCAGATCGAGGTGAAGGCCAGGCAGGCGAACGCGGCCGGCATCAGCAGCATGGCCCCCGCCATGATCCCGCTGTACGACTGGTCGGCGAAGAGTCGCAGGTCCAGCATGGGGTGGGCGCTGCGCGTCTCGATGACGACGAAGGCCGCGAGCGCCAGTGCCGCCCCGATCAGCGGCACGAGCGTCTGCGCCGCCGTCCAGCCGTGCTGCCCGGCCTCGATGAGCCCGTACGTGAGGGCGCCCGCGGCGACCGTGAACGTGACCATGCCCGGCCAGTCCAGCCGGCCCTTGCCGGGCAGGCGCGACTCCTCGACCGTGCGCAGGGTGAGCCAGCCGGCGACCAGGCTGATGGGCAGGTTCACCAGGAAGATGGCCCGCCAGTGCAGGTGCTCGGTGAGCAGGCCGCCGAGCACGGGGGCGACGGCCGCGGCGGCGCCGTTGACGCCGCCCCACACGCCGAACGCGATGCCGCGCTGCCTGCCGCTGTAGGTGGCGCTGAGGACCGCGAGGGTCGTGGCCATCATGGCGGCCCCGCCCGCGCCCTGGACCACGCGCGCCGCCAGCAGCACGCCGCCGCTGGGGGCCAGGCCGCAGGCCAGGGAGGCCAGCGCGAACACGGCCAGCGACCCCAGGAAGACCCTGCGCCGCCCGGCGTGGTCGGCGAAGGAGCCGGCGGCGAGCAGCAGGGCGGCCAGGGCCAGCGCGTAGCCGTCCAGTAACCACTGGATGCCGGTGAACGTCATGCCGAGATCGGCGGTGATGTGGGGCAGGGCGACCATGACGATGGTCACGTCGACGAGAAGCATGAAGGCGCCGAGACAGGCGGCCACCAGGGGCCACCAACTGGTCGTCGTCGCCTCGGAGGTCTGGGTCATGGCGTCTACGTTCGGGCCTGCCCGCAGATATTCGCCAGTGAATGCAGGGATCTTGGCACTTTTCCGTGCGGGATAGCCTGTGGTGGTGGAAATCATCGAGCTGGACGAGGTCGACCGGGGGCTGCTGCTCGCGTTGCGGGTGGACGGGCGGGCCTCGTTCAGTCACATCGGAGAGGTGCTCGGCGTGTCCGACCAGCGGGTGGCGCGCCGCTACCGCAGGCTGCGCGCCAGCGGCATGGTCCGGGTGGTCGGCGTCGTGGACGGGCGGCGGGTCGGATACGAGTCATGGGCGATCAGGCTGCGGTGCACGCCTGACGCGGCGGTCTCGATCGCCGAGGCGCTGGGACGGCGCCCTGACACGTTCTGGGTGCACCTGCTGTCCGGCGGCACCGAGATCTCCTGCACCACGATCCAGCGCACGGCGAAGGAGCGCCAGTCGCTGCTGCTGGGCAGGCTGGCGCGGACGGATCGCGTGCTGTCGGTCGCGGCGCACCGGAGCATCCACATGTTCGCCGGAGGCTGGGCCGGCTGGATGGGGATGGCCGGGCTGTCGCCCGAGCAGGAGGCCGCGCTGAAGGCGGGACGCGGGTCCGCCCGTCATGGCGAGGAGGAGCCGATCACTCCTGGGCCCGACGACGACGCGCTGCTGGAGGCGCTGTCGCGGGACGGCCGGGCGGGCTACGCGGAGCTGGCGGCGGCGACAGGCTGGTCGGAGTCGACGGTCAGGCGCCGCCTGGAGCAGCTCTGCGCGGCGGGCTCGATCTTCTTCCACCTCGACGTGCTCCCCGCGCTGCTGGGCAAGCGGGTGGAGGCACAGCTGTGGATGTCGGTGCCGCCGGCCGAGCTGGACGCGACCGGCCGGGCGCTGGCCGGGCATCCGGAGGTGGCGTTCGTGGGCGCGACGACGGGTCCCGCCAACCTCATCGCCAACGTCATATGCGACGACGACGCGGCGTTCTACCGCTACCTGACCGAGAGCCTGGGCGCGCTGCCCGCGATCGGGCACATCGAGACCGCGCCGATCATCAGGACCATCAAGCGGTTCGGGGCCGTGCACCCCCTCTGACGGTGAGGCAGGCCCTACCGCGAGGTGGGAGGCGCGCAGGCTGGGGAGCGACCGCGCAGATCCGTAAATTTCACCGCATGAGTACTCCCATGAGGACGAAGCTGCCGGCCCTCGCCTGCGCCGGGCTCGTCCTGGCCACCGCGATCTCCCCGGCCGCGCTGGCGGCGACGGGAGCGGCACCTCGGTCCCAGGCCGTGACGATCGACGACAGGGGCTCGATCGTCTCCGCCGACCTGCTGGCGCGCTTATCGGCCGAGCAGGTCGCCGCCTATCTGACCAGGGCCAAGTCCCCGGTGCCCGCCCGGCCGCAGGGCGCCGACCTGTACGCCGTCGTCTACCGCACCACCGCCGTGGACGGGGCCCCCACCACGGCGAGCGGCATCGTCGCGCTGCCCGCCCGGTCCAGGAAGAACCTGTGGACGGTCAGCTACGAGCACGGCACCCTGGCCACCAAGGCCGACGCCGGATCGGTCTCCGACGGCGACGGGCGGGCGGTGCCGCTGCTGTTCGCCGCCGCGGGATTCGCCGGAGTGGCACCCGACTACCTGGGGCTCGGCAAGGGGCCCGGCTTCCACCCGTACATGGACTCGGCCACTGAGGTCTCGGCCACGGCGGACCTGCTGCGGGCCGCCGGGGAACTGGCGGGCAGGAAGGGACGGACGCTGAGCGGTGATCTGCTGGTCACCGGCTTCTCACAGGGCGGCCAGGCCGCCATGGCGCTCGGAAAGTCGCTGCGTGACGACTCGACGTTCAGGCTGCGCGCGGTCGCGGCGACCTCGGGGCCGTACGACGCGCGGAACGCGGAGATGCCCGCGCTGCTCGACGGCCGGCTCGAGCCGCACATCGCCGCCTACTACCTGGCCTACTGGACCGTCTCGATGAACCGCCTGCACCACCTCTACGACGCGCCGTCGGAGGTGTTCCGCGACCCCCGTGTCGAGAAGCTGTTCGACGGGCGACACAGCTTCGACGAGATCGTGGCCGGGCTGCCCGCCTCGCCGCGCAAGCTGGCCACCGCCGCCTACCTGGAGCGTCTCGCACCCCTCCGGCGCGCTGGTGAAGGCGATGGAGTCCAGTGACGGCACCTGCTCGGGCTGGCGCCCCGGCGTGCCGGTCCGGCTGTTCGCCAGCCGCGTCGATCGGGAGGTGGCCGTCGCCAACTCCCGCCACTGCCTGCGCGACCTGCGGGCGAGCGGCGTCGGGGCGTCGCTGACCTACCTCGGCGACGTGGACCACATGACCTCACCGCGCCGCTCGCTGCCGAAGGTGTTCGACTGGTTCACGAGCCTGCGCGGAGCAGGCCGATAATCGAGGCGTGCACCGGCCAACCAGGCGCTCGTTCCTGCGGCTCGGCGGGGTGACCGCGGCAGGGGCGCTCGGCGCGCTGCTGCCTGCCGAGGCGGCCCACACGCCCGACGACTCGTTCATCCGATTACGCCGCCGCTGGCGGGAGGTCACGGCAGGGGCAGGCTACGACGCGGCCGTGGAGCCGTACCGGACCTGGCTGGCCCAGCTGGGCAGGAGGGCCGCCCGCTGTCGCGACACCATGGCCCCCGGCCGCGCCTCGCTCTGGCCGGACCAGGCGTTCCCGTCCTTCGTGGCGACGCCGCGGCGGCTGCGTGACATGGCGCACGCGTACGTGCTGGAGGGCACCGGCCTGGCCGGCGAGCCGGGCCTGGCGGCGGCCGTCGTGGCAGGCGTGGACCACTACCGGCGGCACGTGTACGCGGCGGGCGCCGACCCGGTGGGCAACTGGTGGCACTGGCAGATCGGCGTGCCGAAGGCGCTGCTCGACACGGCCGTGCTGGTCGATCTGCCCGAACCGCAGAGCGCGGCGCTGCGGGAGGCGGTCGACCACTTCGTCCCGGAGCGCCGGCTCGACGGCTACAGCGGCACCAGCACCGGGGCCAACCGCGTGGACCTGTGCGTGGTGATGCTGCTGCGGGCCATGCTCGGATCCGACCACGACAGGGCCGCGCTGGCGGTCTCCGCGCTCGCGCCGGTGTTCCGGCTCGTCCGGGAGGGCGACGGGTTTTACCGGGACGGGTCGTTCATCCAGCACACGTACGTGCCTTACCAGGGGGCCTACGGGGTGACGCTGCTGTCGGGGCTGGCCACGCTCTTCGCGGTGCTCAGGGACTCGCCCTGGGAGGTCGCCGATCAGAACGTCTTCGACATGGTCGAGCGGTCGTTCGCCCCCTTCGTCCTGGACGGCGCCTGCATGGACCTGGTCCGCGGCAGGGGCGTCGGCAGGAGGCCGTTCGGCGACCACGAGAAGGGGCGGGAGATCGCCGCGGCGATCCTGCTGCTGGGGGAGGGCGCCTCGGCCGCCGAGCGGGCCCGCTGGCACGCCATGGTCAAGGGCTGGGCGGCGCGCGACACGTACCGGCCGATGCTGGAGCATCCCGAGCCCGCGTTCCACGCCCGGCTGGCCGCGATCATGAACGACGACACCGTCCCCGCGGCGCCGGAGCCCGCCGGGCACCGGCTGCTGCCGATGAGCGCCAGGGCCGTGCACCGCCGGCCGGGCTGGTGCGCGGCGCTCAGCATGGCCTCGGCCAGGATCGGCCACTACGAGCACGGCAACGGCGAGAACCCGCGCGGCTGGCACACCGGCTCGGGAATGCTCTACTGGTGGGCCGGGGGCCATGGCGACCAGTACTCCGACTCCTTCTGGCCCACGGTGGACCCCTACCGGCTGCCCGGCACGACCGTCTCCACGCGCAGGCTGCCCGACGGCGCGGGTGCGGCCTGGGGCGACACGTGCCCGCCGGGGCGCTGGGTCGGCGGGGCGACCGACGGCACGTACGCGACCGTCGGCCAGCATCTGAACGGGCTGGAGAGCACGCTGGAGGCGTTCAAGTCCTGGTTCTTCCTCGACGACGCGATCGTGTGCCTGGGGGCGGGCATCACCGCGGCGGACGGCGTGCCCGTCGAGACGGTCGTGGACAACCGCAGGACCGGCGCTGCTCTGACGGTCGAGGAGGGCTGGGCCCACCTGGACGGCCACGGCGGCTACGTCGTCCGCCGGCCGTTCCGCACGCTGCGCGAGCGGCGCACCGGCGGCGGCGTGACCCGCGACTACGTGACGCTCTGGCTCGACCACGGCGTGGACCCCCGCTCGGCCGGATACGTCTACCTGCTCCTGCCCGGCGCGAGCCGGGAGGAGACCCGCCGCAGGGCCGCCGGCACCGGGAGGGTGCGCGTCCTCGCCAACACCGCCCGCGTCCAGGCCGTCCACGTGCCCGCGCTGGGGATCACCGCGGCCAACTTCTGGCAGGCCGGGAGCGCCGGCGGGCTGACGGCCTCCGCCCCCTGCGCGGTGCTGGTGCGCGAAGGCGGAGGCACGGCCACGGTGAGCGTGTCGGATCCCCGGTGCGACCTCGACGAGCTGGCCGTGACGTGGGCGCGGCCGGTCGCCGGGCTGATCGGCGGCGACGCCCGCCTGACCGGCTCCACGCTCACGTTCGGCGGGCTGACCGGTCAGGAGGGCGCCTCGAGGACCGTCACCGTGCGGCTCGGCTGAGCCTCACCCCTTCGGCCGCTGGTCGGACGAGTCGCTCCAGCCGAGCTGCTCCAGCGCCACCCGCAGCAGCGGCTGCCCCTTCTCCACGACCTCGTACTGCAGCAGCTCGGCCGTGTCGCCGTCGATGATCAGCCGGAAGTCGATGCCGTCGGCCGAGGGCGCGGACAGGGCGACCCCTGTGCGCCCCAGCGCGTCCGAGGACTCTCCCTGCGACGTGATGCCCGGCTGGTCGGCCAGGATCTTGAAGAGCGCGGACCGGGTGCCCGGCCTGATCGGCGCGGTCATCAGGTCCACTCCGGTCTGCCACAGGTAGGCGGGCTTGCCGACCTGTGCCGTGTTCGGGCTGCGCTTCCAGAGCGCGTCCAGCTCCCGGCGCAGCCCGGCTTCGCCGGTGGGCAGGTCGCGGACGTTCTGCAGGGTCAGGCTGGGGTTGTCGATGGACAGGATCCGGTCGGTGCTGTCGGCCGTCGCCCGGGTCTTGGGATCCCCCAGCTCGGGCGAGCCCGCCGCCCGCCAGGCCGCCTCGTCCTGGGGCGAGCCGAACGTGACCCGCGCGTCCTGGTTGCTCACCGAGCGACCTTGCCCGCCCTTCTCCATGGCCCGCCACGTCTCGCGGGTGTCGGCCGCGTACGCCGTGTACGAGAGCTCGGACGTCTTCAGCTCCTTGATCTTCCGTTCGAACTCCTTCTTGGCCGCGGCGAGCCGTTCGGGATCGCCCTTGAGGTCCCGCTCGGCCTTCGCCTGCTCCGCGGTCAGGGCCTTGATCTGGGCCAGGTACTCGCCCGGCACGTTGTGCACCTTCTGGAAGGTGCGCTCGCGGACGTACCAGTAGCGGCCGGACCCGACCGGCTCCCGCATCGCGGTCGTGGCCGCCGCCAGCAGGAACGAGCGGGCGTTGACCGGCTGGGCGACGACCCGCTGCTGGGGGGCCTTCGGAGGTGCGGCGCTCTCGCCGGAGACGGCCACCACGGTGGCGGCCGCGGCGAGCCCCGCCGCCAGGGTCCCCGCCACCAGCAGGAACGGCCGCCGCAAGCGACGCGATGGCCGGGGCGTGGCGAAGGCGCGGGCCAGGTCGGCCGAGCGGCGCCGCCGGTAGGCGTCCTCGGTGAGCTCGTCGAGCTTCGCCGGCCTGAGCTCGGCGAACATGCGGTCGGTCATCTCATCCTCCCCATCGGGTGCTGCGGACCTCGAGGCGAAGCGCCTGGTTCAGGCGTTTGCGGGCGCGGTGCAGCCTGACGTTGTACGTGCGGACCGAACACCCCATGACGGCGGCCGCCTGCTCGGGCGGCAGGCCGTACCAGGTGGCGAACACCATCGCCTCCACGTCCTGCTCCGGCAGGCCCGACAGCGCGGCCAGGGCCGTCTCCCTGTCGATGACGTGCTCGGCGACGTCCCCGCCCACCTGATCCCCGCTGAGCGCGGCTATCCGATCGACCAGCGCCTGGCGCCGGTGGTGCGAGTCGCGCTGCTTGGCCAGCAGGTTCCTGGCCACGCCGAGCAGCCAGGGCAGCGGCGGCTCGGGCAGCTGGTCGAGCCGCCGCCAGGCCACGAGGAACGTCTCGCTGGAGACGTCCTC
The DNA here is from genome assembly GCF_040654115.1 of Nonomuraea sp. NPDC050786. NCBI lineage: Bacteria > Bacillati > Actinomycetota > Actinomycetes > Streptosporangiales > Streptosporangiaceae > Nonomuraea > Nonomuraea sp. NPDC050786. The sequence goes on along the minus strand of NZ_JBFAHJ010000019.1, from coordinate 52,936 downwards.
GGCCGTGTCGCGCTCGGCCCGCAGCAGGGCATAGCCCAGCACGCTCCGGTAATGCCGGTCGTAGAGCTCGGTGAATCGTTCTTCGGGATCGTCCACATCCAGTAGTCCCTCCGAACGCCCCCGGATTACCGCGTCACGCCGGATTTCCTCCCGTGGCCTTGGCCGGCTCTCCGATGGTTCATCGACGCCTGTCTGCGGTCACGCGCCGACCGTAGGACCTCCCGCCACGGGAGGTTCAAGCCCAGAGGGCCGCGATGCGGGAGGCGACGGCTCGGCCCTGGGCGTAACCCGCCTTGCCGCCGGGCGTGCGGACCTCCGGGTCGAGCGGGTCGGTGCCGAACGCGGCCAGCGAGTCCGCGTCCGGCTCGATCACCTCGACCCTGCCGTCCAGCTCGGCCCAGGCCGGCTCGCCGACGTCGGCCATCGGCGCCAGCACCAGCACCCGGTCGAACCCGGCCGCGAGGTCGGCGTTGGTGCTCGAACGCACGCCGCCGTCCATGTACCGGACCCCGTCGATGGTCACGCACGGCCATACGCCGGGCACCGCGCAGCTGGCCGCCACCGCGTCGACCAGCCCCACCCCGGACCCGGGAGCGAACAGCGTGGGCTCGCCGCTGACCGCCTCCACCGCCACGATCACCAGGTCCCGCTCCGGCCACTCGTGCACCGGGAGCCGGCCCTCGATCACCTCTCGCCGCCTGGCCTCGCTGATCGTGTCGGCGGCGAGCGCCAGCGCGCCGATCTTCCGTCGTACCTCGGCCGGGTCGGGCGTGCTCTCGTAGATCTCCTGGAGCTTCACCCACAGCTCGTCGATCCGTACCCCGCTGGGCAGCTCGAGCGTCAGCCGCGCGGGGTCGATCTGCCGCTCGAGCAGGGTGGGGAGCGGCACGCCGCTGGTGATCTGGGCGGCCACCGCCGAGCCCGCCGACGTGCCGACGACGCGATCGGCGCCCGTCACGTCCACGCCGCCGTCGGCGAGCGCCGCGAGCACGCCCGTCATCCACGCGATCCCGGCGACCCCGCCGCCACCCAGCACCAGTGCCCGCTTGCTCATCAGCCCTCCCAGGAGATCCATCTTTCCCAACTCCCGGGTCACGGGCTCTCTTCCCGAGAGGGCTCAGCCGCTCAGCACCTTCCGCAGGACCTCCGCGAACTCCTCCGGGTGGCCGATGAAGCCGCCGTGGTCGCCGGGGAAAACCGCAGGGGTGGTGCCGAGCAGCCCGGCCAGCGCCTCGGAGGTCCGGTACGGGCTCGTCCCGCCCGATTCGGCGCCGACGCCCACCACGATGCGGCCAGGGGCGGCCTTCAGCGCGGCGATGTCGGGCACGTAGCGGGTCGTGCCGCGGATCTCGTGGGCGAAGAAGCGCCTGCTGTCGGCCGCCATCTGCTCCGACGGCTCCACGGGAGGCCCCTGGGTGGCGCCGGTGAACCCGGCCTGGGCCATGAACGTGGCGAAGGCGGCGTCCATGCCCTCCCGGTGGAAGGTCTCGACGATGTCGTCGACCGCGGCGCGCTGCTCGGCCGCGTCGGGAAGGAGCTCAAGGAGGGGCGCCTCGTGGGCGACGAGCGTACGGACCCGCTGAGGGTGGCGGGCCACGAGAGCCAGCCCGGTCACCGCGCCGCCGCTGCTGCCGAAGACGTCCGCGGAGTCGGCGCCCAGGGCGTCCATGAGCGCGGCCACGTCGTCGGCGCGCAGCTCGGGGGTGGAGTCCTGCGCGGGGTCGTCGAGCACGCTGCCCGAGATGCCCCGCGGGTCGTGCGTCACCACGGTGTAGTGCTCCGCCAGCGCCTCGGCCAGCGGCGCGAAGAACGCCGCGGCCATCGGCGAGCCCATCACCAGCAGCGGCGTCGCGCCCGAGCCGCGTACCTCGTAGTGCAGGCGCCCGCCCGCGATGTCGAGCGTGTGCGTGGTCGTCATGGCTCCTCCAGTGGTCCACTGTCGGGAGTATGACCCGCGCCCGCGGGGAAAGTCATCGCGCCGTCAGCGGTCGACGACCGCCAGGTCGCCGGAGTCACTGGTCAGCCGGATCTGCCGGGCCGCCGAGGGGTCGGTGGCCGCCGTGATGCGCTTGCCACCCGAGTCGGTCTTCGCGACGACGTTGTACGGCCCCTGCGGCACGTGGATCGCTATGTTGCCGGAGTCCGAGGAGGTCACGACCTTGTCGGGCTGTCCGCCGAAGGCCAGGTCGACATCGCCCGAGTCGGTCCCCGCCTCCACCTGCCTGGCCGCCAGACCGTCGGCCTCGATCGCCCCGGAGTCGGTGCGGGCCTTGAGCTCGCCGGACAGTCCCTTCAGCGTCAGGTCCCCGGAGTCGGAGCGGACATCGACGCGGAGCCCCTTGGGCACCTCCACCTTGTAGCTCACCTCACAGCTGCTGGCGGCGCTGCCCAGCCCCCAGGTGTTGGCGCACTTGAAGGCCAGCGCCAGCGTGTCGCCCTCGACCTCGTGACTGGTCTCCGGCTTGGTCTTGCGCCAGCTGAGCTGCTCGGTCACCCGGATGCCCGTGCGGTCCGACTCCACCACCTCGACGGTGCCGGCGTCGGCCTCCACCCGCACTCCCGCGACCTTGTCGGTCACGTCGTACGACGCGCTCTCCGAGTCAAGCGGGCCGCCGAGGCCGCACCCGGTCAACAGCGCGGCGAGGCCGACAATCCCCGCGAGCATGCCCGCTCTCTTCATCCCCATGACCCCCAAGTCTGGGTCATCCGGGCGTACCCGGGCGTCGGGGAATCCCCTGAAGTGACCCTGAGAGCATCCTCAGGGTCACCACTCCAACGGCCGTCAGGCGTTCCCGTCGCGTTCGGGATGGACGGCCTCGGTGTGCTCGGTGTGGGCGAGCGCCAGGTCGAGCAGCATCCGTACGTGCGGGTCGGCCAGCCGGTAGTACGCCATCCGCCCGGTGCGCCTGGCGACGACGATGCGGTGGGCGCGCAGCAGCCGCAGGGCGTGGGAGACGGCGGACTCGCTCTGCCCGGTCACGGCGGCCAGGTCGCACACGCACAGCTCGCCGTCCAGGAGCGCCACCAGCAGCCGCAACCGGTTCGGATCGGACAGCAGTCCGAAGACGTCGGCGGTGTCGGCCAGATCACCGGCCGACGGCATTCGCTCGCACACGGCGGTGACCCGCTCGGCGTCGACCACGCGCACGGCGCAGCCGTCCACCGACACGACGCGCTCACCTGAAGAGCTGTTCATATGACTCTCCTGCCCCCGAGGTGATCGATCATTCGTCGCCGGCGTCGCGGGCGTCGAGCAGGTCCAGGTAGCCCTGCACGGCCTCCCACAGGTGATGCTCGGGATACCGGCTCAGGCTGCGATGCCGCCTGCGCCACTGGCGGTCCCAGTACGAGTCGCGTACGGCCCGCAGATGCTCCAGTGCGGCCTCCAGCTCCCCTGCGGCCGGTGCGCGCTCCTGGGGCTGGGGCGCCGTCCCGCGCAGCAGGTCGAAGCGGCGCTCGGCGAGCGCGTCGAGCACCCCCTTGTCCGGGCCGTCGAGAGACCAGAACCGGACCGGCTCATGGATGCGGTGGTTCGGCACGGGGTCCTGATGGGAGCGCCACCAGTACGCTATCCCGCCCTGGTCCAGCCGCAGGAAGTCGACCAGCCACGCGGTGCCCGGCGGATGCGTGCCCCAGCTCACCTCCTCCGGCGGGAGGTTCAGCACCAGGACGATCTCGAGGTGATCGATCGGGTCGGCTCCGGACAGCAGGTCGCCGAAGACGTGGGCCTCGCGCAGGAACGGCTGGTCGGCCGGCACCCGCCGGGTCTGCTCGCACGCCTGGGCGAGCTGCCGCAGCCGCTCCACCGCTCGCCGGTATCGCATGACTCCGCCGCCCTCCCCGCGCTGGACTCGGGACCAGCGTACGAGCTCGCCCTTGAGAAGCGGGTCCACGGGTGGCTACCGTTCCTCGGTGACCTCCCTGCGTGATGTCCTCACCGCCGCGGCCGCCGGGCAGCCACCCCGGCCGGGGGCCGGGCCCACCATCGTGCCGCAGCCGTCGGCGCGTGACGCGGGAGTGATCGCCTTCACCGCCCACAGCGTGATCTTCGCCGATCTCGACGAGGACTGGATCCGGTCCCGGCTCCCCGACGGCGACCTGTCGGCGCCGCTCAACCCGCCGTTCCTCAGAGAGCTGGAAGAGCGTCTGGGGCGCCGGGTCGGCGGCATCGACCTGCTCGCCCTTGCCGCCCCCTGCGCCGGTCGCCCGCCGATCGAGCTGGTCGAGGTCACGGACGCGGCCCATCCACGCGTCGAACGTGCCCGCCGCCACCGCGACGACGTACGCGTCTGGACGTGCTCCGGAGGGCTTCTGGTCATCGGGCGGGGCGTGGCCGGGCGATGGGAGGTCGCGATCGAGGTGGATCCCGGCGACCGGGGACGCGGGCTGGGCCGGACCCTCGCCCGCGCGGCCCGGCAGCTCACCGCGGACCCGCTCTGGGCCCAGATCGCCCCGGGCAACGCCGCGAGCGTGCGGGCCTTCCTCGCCGCGGGCTACGTCCCGATCGGCGCCGAAGCGCTCCTCGTCCCACCGCCGGCATGACCGGGGCCGGGCCCTACTCGTCCAGGGGGCGCGTCAGGCGGACGCAGCACTCCCCGGGCCGGGGGTCCAGGACCGCTTCGACGCCGGTCGCCTGGAGCCCGTCGAGGTAGCCCGCCAGGAAGCCGTGGTTCATGCCGCAGACCAGGTCGGGGGCCTTGGCGGCGAGCGGGTGGAACGGGCAGTTGCGCAGGCGGATGTCCGTGGGGCCGGTCCGGTAGGGCTCGAAGCCGTGCTGTTCGAGCAGGTGCTGGCAGAAGGTCAGGGCGCGCTCCGCGCCGAGCCTGCCCGGGCGGGACCGGTCGCGCTCGTCGCTGCCCAGGCGGTGCCCGCGCTGCCGGGCGGTCCTGATCGCCGCCTCACCGCCTGTCTCGCCCTCGCGCTGGGTCAGGACGGCGTCCAGGAAGAGGTCGGCGAGGAACGCGTGCCGGCGCTCCGGGATGGTGACCCGGATCTCGGCGTCGCCGGGAAGGTAGACCTTGGGCCGGCGGCCCACCTTGCGCACGCCCTCCGGAGCCGCGTAGTCGGCGCGCAGCAGCCCCGCCGCGACCAGCTTGTCCAGGTGGAACGCGGCCAGCTTGCGGGAGATGCCCACGCTGGCGGCGGCCTCGTCGCGGGTGACGGCACGGCCTGCCCGGCGGACGAAGTCGAACATCTCCCGGCGCGACTCCTCGCCCAGGACGCTGACGATCGCGACGTCGTTGGTGGTCACCCAGTCAAAATACCTCCAAAATCCACGGGCGATAACCGCTGGCTTGACGGCTCCGCACGAATAAGACCAACATTGATTAGCGAAACTCCGCTGGAGAGGGACAGTTGTCGTGGATGCTGCCAAGAAGCCGGTGAGCCCGGCGTTGGCCGGACCGTACGGGCACCCGTACCACCCGATCCTGGTCACCGTGCCCATCGGGGCCTGGGTGTCCAGCCTGGTGTTCGATATCGCCGCCCAGCTCGTACGCGATCCGGCCTCCCTGGTTCAGGGGGCGCGCTGGTTGATCGCCATCGGGGTGGTCGGCGCCGTGGCCGCGGCGTGCGTGGGCGCGCTCGACCTGTTCGCCATCCCCACCGGCACCCCTGCCTTCCGGACCGCCGTGCTCCACATGGGCCTGAACCTGCTGGTGACTCTCGCCTACGCCGCCAACTTCCTGTGGCGCTCCGATGACCGGCTGGAGCCGGGGATGCTCGCACTTAACGCCGCCAGCCTGGTCGTCCTCGCCGTGGCTGGGTATCTGGGCGGCAAGCTCGCCTTCCGTTACGGCGTCCGCGTGGTCGACGAGGACGCCCAGGCCGAAGGTTTCCGTCAAACGAAGTAAGAGGTGTTCCATGGAAATCGCCGCACTCGTCACGTGGGTCATCACCGCGCTGGGGGGCTTCTACATGCTCGCCGGCTGGCTGTCCCGGGGCGGCGCCAAGCAGGGGAGCGGCAGCCGCCTGCCGGTCCCGGTCATCTTCGGCCACTTCGCACTGGCCGCCGTCGGCCTCGTGGTGTGGATCGCCTACCTGATCACCGACAGCCACGCCCTGGCCTGGACCGCGCTGATCCTGCTGGTGCCGGTGGCCGCGCTCGGCTTCGCGATGCTGGCCCGCTGGCTCCCGACCCGGCGCGTACGCGCCACGGTCCCCGCAGGCCAGCAGTCGGCCCCGGCCGAGAGCAACTTCCCGGTGCCGGTGGTCGTGGCCCATGGCGTGCTCGCCGTCGTGACCGTGGTCCTGGTGCTGCTCACGGCCATCGCAGGCTGAGCCCGGTGGAGATCTGGATCAACCCCGCCTGCTCCAAGTGCCGGTCGGCGCTGTCGCTGCTGGACGGCGAGCAGGCGGAGTACACGGTGCGCCGTTACCTGGAAGACCCGCCGAGCGTCCTGGAGCTGGAGGAGGTGCTGCGGCGGCTGCGACTGGAGCCGTGGGACATCACCAGGCTCGGCGAGCCGGTCGCGGCCGAGCTGGGACTGGCAGAGTGGCCACGCGACCACGCCGACCGGGGCCGATGGATCCAGGCGCTGGCCGCGCACCCGATCCTCATCCAGCGTCCGATCATCACGGTCGACGACGACACAGCCGTCGTCGCCCGCTCACGCGAGGCCGTCCTCGGCGTCGTCTGACAGCCGGCCAGGCCCGGTGGCTCGCCGATCAAGGGCTCGCCAGCCGCCGGGCCAGCGCCACCCGGGAGCGCACGTCGTACTTGCTGAAGATGCGCGCCACGTGCGTCTCCACCGTCTTCTGGCTGACCTGGAGCCGCTCGGCCACCTCCCGGTTGGTCAGCCCCTGGCTGACGAGCTCGGCCACCTGGCGCTCCCGCGCCGTCAGCGTCGTCTCCCGCGCCGCCTGCCGCGGACCCCGGGCGGCGAGCCGGCGCTCCACCCGGGCCAGCTGGCCGGCGAGCCAGTCGGCCCCCGACTCCTTGTACGCGGCCTTGGCCCGGCCGATCTCGTCGTGGCACGACGCCACGTCCCCCATGCGGCTGTGGACGGTGGCGAGAAACTGATGGGCCAGGCCGCGTTCGACGACCGCGCCGCTCTCGGCGAACCGCTCGGTGGCGATCTGCGCGGCGGCCACGGCTCCGGCCAGGTCGTCCCGGCCGCTCAGCGCTCGGGCGCGGGCGTCGTACGCGATGCCGAGCTGGTACGGAAGGTCCCCGGCGGCCTCGACCGCGGCGGCCGACCGGGCGAGCGCGGCGCCGACGTCGCCGTCCGCCCCGGCCCTGATCGACTGCACGGCCAGGCGCTCCACGTCGGTGTCGCGGGTGAGGACCGACGGCAGCGGGTACCCGGGCTCGGCGCGGCCGGCCAGGCGGACCTGGGCCACGGCCACGTACGCCATCGCCTGCCACCACGCCGACCCGGGACGGTCGGCGGCGAGCCGGTCGGCGAGCGCCATGGCCGGCTGGACGCCGTCGCGCCACAGCACCGGCAGCAGCATGACGCATCGGGCCATGGCCAGCGTCTCGCTGCTCCGGATGTACTCCGAGGCCGCGGCGGCGTGCTCCGCGATCTCGATGGCCTCCGTCAGCCGCCCGGCCCTGGCCTTCAGCTGGGCCTGGCTGATCAGCAGGTACGGCATCGCGTAGCTGCGGCCGGACATCGTCGCCAGATCGATGCCCCTGGCCAGATGGCGTTCAGCGGCCGTGGGCCGCTGGAGGCAGATCTCGCTCCAGGACAGCGGCGCGACCAGCTCCACGTGCGGCACCAGCGTGGTGTCCGAGGCGCTGTCCATCAGCCACCCGGCCCGCTTGCTGTGCGCCCGCGCCGCCGCGAGGTCGCCGTCCTGCAGGCAGGCCAGGGCCTGGATGGCGTACGCCGCCGCGCCGAGCTCCGGATCGGCCGCCCACGACACCAGCCCCAGGGCTTCGCGCGCATGCAGCCGCGCCCCCTCGGGATCGGCCCGCAGCATCGCCACGGCGGCCAGCTCGAGCAGGAGCTGCGCGCGTACCCGCCGGTCCTGGCCCGCGCGGCGGATCTGCGCGCTCACCAGGGCCCGCGCCTCGTCCAGCCGGCCGAGCATGCGCGAGACCACGGAGGAGAACGCCACCGCCACCGAGGCCACCTCGTGCGGCAGGTGGATGACCTCGTGGAGGAGGCGCCGGCTCTCCGCCAGCGAGCCCATCACGCCGGTGCCCCGCGCCAGCCCGGTGAGCAGCTGGCCCCGATAGGGCACGAGGTCGTCGCGTTCGGGCAGCACGCGCAGGGCCTCGCGGAGCAGCCGCACTGCGGTGGCCGGCGCCGAGTTCAGGTACGCGATGCCGGCGTCGCCGAGCGTCCTGGCCGCCCGCTCGTCCCCGGGCTCCGCGCACCGCTCGGTGTGGTGGGCCAGCAGCGCCAGCGAACCGTCGGTGCGGCGCAGGTAGTCGGCCACCCGGGCATGGGCCGCGACCCGCCAGCCCGCCCCGGACGTGTCGTACGCGGCGGCGCGTACCAGGGGATGGCGGAACGCGAACCGCGCGCCCGCCAGCGTGCCGAGACCCTGACGGCACAGCTCGTCCACGGCGCTCGCGGCGGCCGGGGCGTCGAGCTCGGCGACGTGGGAGATGACGACGAGCGAGGCGAGCTCCCCGGCGACCGCCGCCGCGTGGGCCGCCCGCCGGGCGACCGGGGAGAGCCGGTCCAGCTCCCGCCGCAGCACCGCCAGCAGCGTCTGCTCCAGGGCGAGCGTCGCCCCCGGGCGGCCGTCGGCCAGCTCCGCCAGCGTCGTGTCGCCGGCATCGAGCAGCGCGCGCAGGAAGAGCGGGTTGCCGCCGCTCACCCGGTACATCAGCCGCCGGCGGCCCGCGTCCACGCCGGGCGGCACCAGCGCCGCCGCCGCGTCCTCGTCGAGCGGGCCCAGGCTCAGCCTGATCACCCGCGGATCCTGCCGGGCCACGGCGTCGTACACCGCCGGCGGGATCATGCTCGACCGGCAGGCGATCGCCAGCAGTAACCCGGCGGCCGGCGGGCGGCGCAGCAGGAACTCGGTCAGCTCCAGCGACGGCGCGTCCGCCCAGTGCAGGTCGTCGAGCGCCAGCACGGCGCCGTGGCCGTCGGCCACGTGGGCCAGGAGCGCTCGGATGCCGCGATAGGTGTGATAGCGATCCAGCTGGTCGGCCTCGCCCGCGGATAACAGGGTGCGCAGCGCCGCCTCCGCCAGAGTGCCCGGGGCGGCGTCGGAGAGCCGGGTGAAGGCGTCCACGTACATGCCGAACGGGACGAGCCGCTCGAACTCGGTCGCGCCGCCGGCGAGCACGGTGCGCCCGGCCGCCTGTGCGTGGTCGACCAGATACTCCAGCAGCCGGGTCTTGCCCACGCCCGGCTCGCCGTCGATGAGGACGAGGCGGTTGCCGTCGGCGATCGCCGCCTCGATCCTGGACATCTCACCAGCCCGCCCCACGAGCTCGGGCCACACCCTCGCCTCGGCCATCGCGTCCTCCGGTCACATCTGGGAGCCGGCCAGGACCAGTCCGATGATCGTACGGATCTCCGCCGATGTCCACGGAGCCCGCTACCCACCTGGAGTGATGCGTCTTCGCCCAGTCCAGTCGCACGAACCCGGTACGCATCCCGCGCCGCGCCTCCGGGTCCCGGTACGCCATCCGGACGTGCCCGAGCACGACGACGGCGATCGCCACGGCCGTCAGGTCGTGCACGAAGATCGCGCTCGTCCGGGAGATCGCCGGCAGCACCCCGGTGAACCACATCAGCAGCCCGGTGAACGTCATGACCGGCACGGCCCCGGAGATCCAGCCGGCGTAGATCTTCTGCCCGGCGTTGAACTTGCCGGCCGGGCGCGGGTCCGGCGCGCGCCTGCCTACCGCGCGCAGCCACTGCCGGTCGTACGGCGCCAGCCGGTTGAGCCTGCGCAGGTCGGCGCGGAACGCCCGCGAGGCGAGACCGAGGAGGACCGGCGCGGGCAGCAGCAGCCCCGACCATTCGTGGACGACGACCACCAGGTGGCGGCGGCCGACCAGCTGGGCCAGCGGCGGGAAGTACAGGCAGGCCGCCGCCCCGACGCAGAGCAGCATGAGCCCGGCCGTGGCCCGGTGGACCAGGCGCTCGGCCCGGCTGAAGCGCCGCAGCAAGGGCTCAGGCCGCCTGGTCGAGCCAGCCGTCGACGTCATAGCCGTACTCCTCCCAATAACCCGGGACGACCTGGTCGGTGACGGTGATGCCGGACAGCCACTTGGCGGACTTGTAGAAGTACATGGGAGCGACGTAGAGCCGTACGGGGCCGCCGTGGTCGTGGGTGATCGGCGCGTCCAGCATGTCCAGGGCCACCAGCACGTCGGGGCGGCGGGCCTGCTCGATCGTCAGGCTCTCGCTGTAGACGCCGTCGAAGCAGGTGAAGCGGATCGCCTTGCCCTCGGGTCGCACCCCTGCCAGGTCGAGGAGGTGCGAGAGCAGCACCCCCGCGAAGGGCGTGTGCGGGACCCGCCAGCCGTCGGTGCACCGCACGTCACCCACCACCCTGGTCTGCGGCAACGCGCGCAACGCGTCGAGCGTGTACGTCGCGGGGCGGTCCACGAGACCGTCGACTGTCAGCTCATAGTTGGTCCTGTCCTTGTGCGGTACCGAGGCCGCGACGCTGAAATAGCGGAAGCCGCCCGGGTTGGGTAGGAGCCCGCTCAGTCCGGTGGGATCGTTCTGCGAGGCGGAGCCGAGGACCTTCTCCCAAGCGCCCTGCACGTAGGGCGCCGCGACCAGGCCGGCGGCGCCCGCGGCCAGCATCGAGAGCATCATCCGCCGGCCGATGGGCGGGCCGCTGTCGGTTCCCTTTCGTGAATCAGTCACACCGCGATTCGAGCAGCCGGAACTCCCGGCAGCGCGCGACGACGGGGGTCTGTAAGACTTCCGTCAGGTTTGCATACGTAACCGGTTCAACAGGTGACGGTCGGTGTCGGACGTTTGCATCGATCCTCAGTCACCTGCCAAACTGGTGACGTGAAGCACGTGTTTCTGTGCGGCAATCCCGCGCTCGACCTCGCCTGCACGCTCCGTGCGCGCCGCACGGACCGCTTCGAGACGCTCGACGCCCCCGACCGGCTTGACGCCTGGTACGTGGAGTCCGGCCTCGTCGATGCCGTCTCCCCCTGCCAGGAGGCGGATCTGGCCCAGGCGGTGGCGGTACGCGAGGCCATCTACGTGCTGGTCACCGCCCGGCTCGCCGGTGACGGATACGACGGTGACGCGCTCGCCCTGGTCAACGAGACCGCGCGCAAGCCCCCGGCGGCGCCCCAGCTCACGGCCGAGGGCCGGTGGGTCGAGGCGACCCCGGCGCAGGCGCTCTCCACCGTGGCCCGGCACGCCGTCGAGCTGCTCAGCGGGCCCGAGGTGCCGCTGATGAAGGAGTGCGCCAATCCCGAGTGCACCAAGATCTTCATCGACCGGTCGCGGGGCGGGCGCCGGGAGTGGTGCGGCATGGAGTCGTGCGGCAACAAGATCAAGGCGGCGGCGTACCGGGCGCGCAAGAAGGAGGCCCAGGCGGCCGGCGCGCGGTGATGGCGGGCGGGTCTCAGGCAACGGTGGTAAAGCGCTTCGTCATCGGTGACGGGTACGCGTCGTACTGGGGGCCCTCCACGGACAACGTTCAGCACCGTCACGCCGCCTTCCAGGTGACCGTCGCCGTGGAGGGCGAAGTGGTCGTGACGGATGAGTCGGGAGCGGTTCGTCGCGGCGTGGCGCTGATCGTCCCTCCCATGGTGCGCCATCGCATGTCTGCCGCTCCGTACCTGCGTACATGGTTCATCGAACCGCAGTGTTCGTTCGCGGCCGGGCTGCGTGAACGCTGTGGCGCCGGGATCACCGCGGCCGCCGATCTGTACGGGCTCCGCGACGAGGACATCCGGTTCGCCGGTGCGCCAGAGCCGTCACGCACGCCCGACCCGCGGCTGATGGCGGCCATGGAGGCGCTGGCCCGCCGGGACATCCAGGTCACCGAGGCGGCCGCGCAGGCCGGGCTGTCCCCGCAGCGCCTGCGTGCGCTGGCCAGGCGGCAGCTCGGTATGCCGCTCGCGCGGTGGCGCATCTGGCAGCGCCTGACGCGCGCGGCCCTGGCGCTGATCGAGGGGCAGTCGATCGCCGAGGCGGCGGTCGCGGGCGGCTTCGCCGATCAGGCGCATTTCAACCGGCAGTTGCGCGAGATGATGGGGCTCACGCCGGCGACCGTACTGCCGATGTTGCGCTCGTCAGCCTCGCGAAGCGACGTAGACGGAGATTGAGCCGGTCGCCGTGGGCACGACCTCTGCCTCGCGTACGCCGCCGAACCCGGCCTCGCTCATCAGCCTGGGCAGCACGCCGTCCGCGTTGGGCTGAGTGTCGCGCACCCCGTCGGCCAGTTGCACGGTACGGAACGCCAGCCGCATCAGCGTGCTCCGCTGCAGGCCGTAATCGGCGATCACGAGCTTGCCGCCCGGCCGCAGTACGTCGTGCATCGAGGCGAGGATCGACCGCTTCATCGGGAGCGGGCACTGGTGGAGGACGAGGCTCGACACCGCCGTGTCGGCCGAGCCCGGCGCCAGGAGCCCGGTCAGCGCGTCGCCCATGCCGAGCAGCCACTGCGGGGCCGTCGCGTCGCCTCCGCCGGCGCCGACCTTACGCCGCGCCAGCGCCAGTGTTTCCGGGTCGGGGTCGATGCCGATGATCCGTGCCCGCGGTTCGAGGCGGTGGAGCAGCACCGCCAGTGAGCCGGTGCCGCAGCCGACGTCCACGACCGTGTCGTCGGGACGCGGCGCCACGTACATGGCCACCAGGCTGCGCCACAGCCGCTCGCGCGTCAGGGCGACCACCGGGTCGTACAGGCGGGTGAGTCCCAGGCGGCCCAGGGCCGGGGTGAAGGTTCGTTGAGACATGTACGCAGTCTCGATCGCGCGGTGCTCCGCGGTCTTGAACAGAACGCTCGGACTTCGAGGGGCCTTATGGTCCCCCGGCCGCCGTCGTCGAGCGGCTGCGGCAGGCCCTGCTCTCCGGCAATCCGGCAGGCCGGTGGGAACAGGAGCCGGCGACCGAGGTGATCATTGGCCGCCGGCCCTCCCCAGCGCGTCGCGCAGCGCGGCACGCGAGGTGACGCCCAGTTTCGGGAAGACGCGGTAGAGGTGGGAGCTGACGGTGCGCGGTGACAGGTGCATGCGCTCGCCGATCTCCTTGTTCGTCAGCCCGCTCGCGGCCAGCTCGGCGATGCGGCGTTCCTGCCAGGTCAGCGCGGTCAGGTACGACAGCGAGGCCCGTGCGGGCGCCCCCGAGGCGCGCAGCTCGGCCTGGGCGCGTTCGGCCCAGCCGGTGGCGCCGAGCCGGGCGAAGGACTCGGCGGCGCGGGCCAGGACGGGCCGTGCGGCCTTGGGCCCCTGGGTGTGCCTGAGCCGGACGCCGTGGGCCAGGCGGATGCGCGCCAGCTCGAACGGGAAGCCGTCCGCGGCAGGGTGGGCCTCGGCCAGGGCGTACATGTCCTCGGCCGCCTTGTCGTCGTCGGCCGTCATCGCCAGGGCGCCGTACGTGATGAGGGCCAGCCGGGGGGAGACGCCGGAAAGGCCGGCGTCGGAGGCGGCCTGGGCGTGGCGGCGGGCCTGCTCCAGGCGCCCGGTGCGGATGGCGGCCTCGACCAGGTCGAGCAGCGTGCGCGCGGCCTGATGGGCGCAGCGCTCGAACGATCCCGGCGGCGTGATGCCGATGGCGTACAGGTAGGCGGCTTCGTAGTCGCCCTCGCTGAGGGCCGCCGCCGTGCCGATGGCGTCGGCGATCTGGGTCAGGAAGCCCATGCCGCGCGGGCGGGCCCACGCGTCCAGGACGGCCTGCAGTTCCCGGGCCCGTTCGGCCTGGCCGCGCATGGCCGCCAGGAGCCCCAGGTAGGCGCGGGTGTGGTAGGCGAACAGCGCGTTCCCGTGGGACGTGGTCAGCTCCAGCGCGCGCTGTCCCGTCCGTTCGGCGTCGTCCCACTCGCCGGCGGCCAGCTGGTCGAGCATGATCAGGAGCAGCATGGTCATGCCGGTGGCCACGGCGCCGGTCTCCACCTCGCGGTCGACGGCCCGCTGCAGGTAGGGGCGGTACCGGCTCAGCGTGTCGACGTGGTAGGCGGCGACGGCCAGGCGTGAGACGTCCCACGGGTCCAGCTCCGAGACGCCGGCGAAGGCGTGCTCGACGCGCTCGTGCACGCCCGCGCCGTGACGCACGACGTCGCTCCACGCGTCGCGGTAGATCGCCGAGCGGGTGTCGATCCGCTGCCCCAGAGAGTCCATGAGCTGCCCGGTGCGCTCCCACAGTGCGGCGTCGCCGGCGTACTGGCTGATGGCCAGCAGCACGTTCACCAGCCGGTCGAGCGCCTCGGCGGGCTCGGGCCCGCCGTCCTCCCGCAGGCTCTCGATCGCCGCCGCGACCTGGCGATGCGCGGAGCGTACGTCGCCGTCCTCGTACAGGGCCACGTAGGCGGAGGTGACGACCGTGGCGGGGGACTCGCTCGCGCCCGGCGGCAGGTCCGAGCGGAGGAGTTGCTGCGCGTGGTCGAGGAGCGCGGCATGGCCGGCGATGAAGGCGGCGTCGCCGAGCCGCCTGGAGCGGTCGGCGGCGGTCTCGCTCAGCTCCGCCGCGCGGGTCAGCCAGGCCACGGCCGCCACCGCGCCGCCGCGCCGGGTCGCCGAGTCGGCCGCCGCCTCCAGGGCGGCCGCCACCTCCTCGTCGGGGTCCACGATCGAGGCCGCCAGGTGGCGGGCGCGCCGCTCGACGTCGTTGCGGTGCACCCGCGCGAGCTCGGCGTGTGCCGCGCGGCGCTGGTTCGGGGTGGCCAGCTGAACGACGGTGGCGCGGATCAGCGGGTGCCGGAAGACGAGGTCGCCGGTGGCGGAGTCGGTGTCCAGGAGGCCCGCCGCGACCGCTTCGTCGGCCTCGCGCATGCGGTAGCGGGCGCTGGAGGCGCGGTTGCCGCCCGGCCCTGCCCCTACGCCGTCGAGGGCGCCGCGCAGCAGTTCCTCGCGTACGGGACCGGGCAGGCGTTCGATGCGGATGCCGTAGACGTGCTGCAGACGGCGCGACAGCGGGATGTTGCCGAACCCGAGGAGCTCTTCGGCCGTACGGCCGGTGTGGCCGCCGTTCAGGTAGGCGGGCAGCTCCAGCAGCGCCAGCGGGTTGCCCATGGCGTGCTCCAGGACGATGCGGCGGGTCTGCGGGTCGAGCCCTGGGTGCCGCAGGTCCAGCAGCTGCCCGGCGGCCTCCTCCGGCAGTGCCGCCACGGGCAGCTCGGGCAGCGCGGCCGTGTCGAACCGCGAGGCGACGTCGGACCGTACGGCGATGAGCAGCTTCACGGAGCTGCCGGTGAGCCGGCGCCCCACGAACCCGCACACCTCGGCGCTGGAGGTGTCCATCCACTGGCCGTCGTCGAGCAGCAGGAGCAGCGGTCGCACCGCCGCCGCCGAGGACAGCAGGTCGAGTACGGCGATGCCCAGCGACATGACCGACGGCGCCTTGCCCGCGCGCAGCCCGAAGACCACGTCGAAGACGGCACGGTGGCCCTCGTCGAGCCCGGACGCCTGGGCCAGCAGCGGGTACAGCAGCTGGTGCAGGCCGGCGAAGGGCAGCTCCGCCTCCGCCTCGACCCCGGCGGCGCGGATCACCCGGTGGTTCTCCGGGGCCGCGAGGCCGGCCACGTGGTCGAGCAGGGCGCTCTTGCCGACCCCGGTCTCGCCCCTGAGGATGAGGGCCTGCCCCTCGGCGGCCGACACGAACGCGGACAGCTCCTCCCGGACGCCATCCCGGCCCACCATCGTCGAGACGAGCGACTCCACGCTTGCCTCACTCCTTCAGGGCAGTGGTCATGGGTCTCCTTCATGTACGGTGCGGCCGGGGCAGGCCCGGCCTCAGGCAGGCCGCTCCGATGCGACCCTAGGCGCCGCCTGCATGCGAACGGTTGACGACGCGTATACATGGACATGCCAGGGCAGTGCTGCTCAGCACGGGGCAGCGTGGACAGCCGAGGACACCGACGGGCAGGAGCGCCACACCATGCCGCTGTTCGGGCGGGAAGCCGAGCTGAAGGTCCTGGCCGGGCTCATCGACGGACCGGCCGACCGCAGCGGCGTTCTCATCCACGGGGAGGCCGGCATCGGCAAGTCCGCGCTCGTGGCGGAGGCCGTCTCCGCGGCGTCGGCCGCGGGCCTGCACGTGCTGATGACCACCGGCGTGGAGGCCGAGCAGAACCTCGCCTACGCCGGGTTGCACCAACTGCTGTACCCGGTCCGGGCCGGAGTTGACGCGCTGCCGGCCCCGCAGCGTGACGCCCTGCGCGGCGCCCTGGGTCTCGCCGACACCACCGGACCCAGCGCGTACCTCGTCGGCCTGGCCACGCTGAGCCTGCTGGCCGAGGCGGCCGCCGCCCGGCCGCTGCTGGTCGTCGCCGAGGACGTGCACTGGCTCGACCGCGCCAGCGCCGACGTCCTCGCCTTCGTGGCGCGCCGGATCGAGTCCGAGCCCATCGGCATGATCGCGACGCTCCGGGAGGGCGAGCGCTCGCCCCTGCAGGCCGCCGGACTGTCCCCGATGCCCGTCGACCGGCTCTCCGACGAGGTCGCCGCCGAGCTCCTGGACTCGAGCGCGCCCGGCCTCACCCCAGAGGTCCGGGCGCGGCTGCTGGAGGAGGCCGCGGGGAACCCGCTGGCGCTGACCGAACTGTCGGCGGCCATGGGAGACCCCGGTGGACCAGGTCCTGTGCTGCCGCTGACCGAGCGTCTTGAGCGCGCGTTCACCGCCCGGGCCGTCGCCCTGCCGGCGCCCGCTCGCACCGCCCTGCTGGTCGCGGCGCTCAACCAGAGCGATTCTGTCTCGGAGACGCTCGCGGCCACGGGCCTGATCCTGGGTTCGGCGGCCGAGCTGGAGACCCTCGCACCGGCCGTCGAGGCCCGGCTGATCGAGCTGGCCATCGGCACGGTGCGCTTCCGCCATCCCCTGATGCGATCGGCCATCCCGGCCGCGTCGACGATCGCCGAGCGCCGGCAGGCCCACCTGGCCCTCGCGAAGACGCTGTACGAGCACCCGGACCGGCGGGCGTGGCACCAGGCCGCCGCGACGTCGGGAGCCGACGAGGCGGTGGCGGCCGAGCTGGACCGCGCGGCCGACCGGGCCCGGCACCGGGGCGGGGTCGCCGCCGCGATCGCGGCGCTGGAGCAGGCGGCCCGGCTGAGCGAAGGGCAGGACAGGAAGGCGCTGAGGCTGCTGCGAGCGGCCGAGCTCGCGGTCGAATCCGGCAGCCGCGACACGGCCGAGCGCCTGGTACGCGACGCGCAGGCTCTCGAACTCTCGCCGCGCCGGCGTGCCACCGCCGCCTGGTTGCTCAGCGGCTTCGAGGACGGGGTGCGCGAGGATGTCTCCCGCGTGCCGGAGCTGGCCGAGCTGGCCGCGTCGGTGGCCGCCGACGGGCAGGTGGAGCCGGCTGTCCGGATTCTGCTGGGCGCCGCCATGCGCTGCTTCTGGTCCGAACCGGGCCCCGCCGCCCGCCGCTCGCTGCTGGACGTGGCCGACCGGCTGCCCGTTCCCGCCGGCGATCCGCGCATGGTCGCGATCGCCGCGTACGTCGCGCCGTTCGAGCGGGGCCACACCGTGATCGACGAGCTGCGCAGGCTGGCCGGAGCCGCCGGCGCGAACCCGGAGGTCGATCGCTACCTGGGCAGCGCGGCGCTGCAGGTCGGCGCGTTCGACCTGGCCGCCCGCTTCTCGGCGGCGGCCGCGCCCGGCCTGCGTGCCCAGGGCCGGCTCGGGCTGCTGCCCCGCGCGCTGGCCGTTCAGGCGTGGAGCCGGGCCCGGCTCGGCGACCTGGCCACGGCCGTGCCGGTCGCGGCGGAGGCCGCCGCGTTCGCCCGGGAGAGCGGCCAGCCGTTCATGTACGGGCTGGCCACGGCCGCCCAGGCGGAGATCGCCGCGCTGAGAGGCGACCACGGGCCGGCCCGGGCGCTCGCCGACGAGGCCGAACGGGTGGCGCTGCCCGCCGGGGCCCGGCCCGTCCTGGCCACCGTCCAGCTCGCGCGCGGGCTCGCGGCCCTGAGCGAGGGGCGCTTCGACGACGCGTTCGCCGCCCTGAGCCGGATGCTCGACCCCGCGGACCCCGCCTACCAGCTGGCCCTGCGCGCGTACTGCCTCGCGGAGCTCACCGAGGCCGCCGTGCGGGCCGGGCGGACCGACGCCATGCGGGACATCGTGCGCGACCTGGAGCCGGCGGCCTCGTCCACGCCGTCACCGGCGCTGCACATCGGGTTGCGTTACGCGCGCGCCGTGCTCGCCCCGAACGAGGAGGCGGAGGAGCGGTTCACGGCCGCGCTGCGCGCCGACCTGACCGGGTGGCCCGCCGAACGCGGACGCCTCCATCTGGCGTTCGGCGAATGGCTGCGGCGGCAGCGCCGGGCCGTCGAATCCCGGACGCACCTGCGTACGGCCAGGGAGACCTTCGACGCGCTCGGCATGGCCGCGTGGGGCGAACGCGCCCGGCAGGAGCTGCGCGGCGCCGGCGAGTCGAGCCCGAACCGGGGCGCGGACGCGCGGGAGAAGCTCACACCGCACGAGCTGAACATCGCGCAGCTGGCGGCCGAGGGGCTGACGAACCGGGAGATCGGGCAGCGGCTCTACCTCTCCCACCGCACCGTCGGCACCCACCTGCACCGGATCTTCCCCAAGCTGGGGGTGAGCTCCCGGGCCGAGCTCGCGCGGATGCTCAAGACCCTGACATAGCGGCGTGGTCAGGGCCGCTTACTTGCGCGTCATCGGCTGAGGCACGTCGTCAGACCGTCCTCCGAGACGCCTTCGGGCACCTCGATCTGGGGCGCCTGACCGGCGCCGGGGTCCTTGACCCGGTATCCGTGGTCGCGGAGGCACTGGAGCTGCTTGAGCTTCCGCTCCTCCGCGCCGGGCTTGGCGGGCCGGCCGTCGGAGGCCGCCGGCGGCTTGCCGATCTGCTTGAGGCAGGCGTCCTCCGCCACCTCGTACGCGTCCTGCCGGTCACCGAAGTCGATCTTGCCGGGCTCCTTCGGCAGCTCGAAGCCCTTGTCGCTCAGGCACGACCGGAACTTGAGCTCCCACTCGGTGTACTTCTGGCCGGCCGGGTCGGCGGAGGCCGGCGGGTTCTTCACGGCGCCGCTCGATGCGGCCGCGCTGCCGCAACCGGCCAGCAGGCCCGCGAGGCAGGCGAAGGCCGCGAGCGCGACGCCAGTACGAGGAACGTGGAGTGTGCGGGGCATGGCTCTCCTTCGTGGCGGTGATCGGGCGGGGGCGGGTGCTCCCGTCCCGAGAGGTCGGTACGCCGCAGCGGCGCACATCAGCCACGATGCGCGGTTCAGGCCTTCACCCGGTCGCGGTGGCGTATCCCCGGCCGCTCGGCCGCGCATCAGTTGTGTATCAGCGCTCCGGCCACCACGCGTCGGCGTCGCTCCGCAGGCGGAGCGTGGCCATCGCGCCGCCGTCCGGGGCGTTGGCGAAGGCGAGATCGGCACCGATCACCCCTGCCTGCCCGGCGGCGATGGCCAGGCCCAGGCCATGGCCGTGGCCGCGCTCGGCCCCACCCGTGCGGAACCGTTGCGGTCCCTCTGCCAGCAGCCCGTCCGGGAATCCGGAGCCGTGGTCGCGTACGACGACCGTCGTGCCGTCCACGGTGACCTCGACCGGAGCGCGCCCGTGGCGGTGGGCGTTGGTGACCAGGTTCGTGATGATCCGGTCGAGGCGGCGCGGATCGGTGTCGACGACCGGCTCACCGGTCACCGTCAGCCGGACCTGTAGCTTCGTCCGGGCCACGGACTCCTCGACGACCCGGCCCAGCGGGACCGGACGGCGGTCGGCCCGCTCCGCGCCCGCGTCCAGCCGGGATATCTCCAGCAGGTCCTCCACCAGCGCCCGCAGCACCCGCACCCGGTCACGTACGAGGTCGGTGGCTTCGCCCGGCGGCAGCAGCTCCGCCGAGACGACCAGTCCCATCAGCGGGGTGCGCAACTCGTGGGCCACGTCGGCGGTGAAGCGCTGCTCGCTGAGCAGCCGGTCTCGCAGGCTGTCGGCCATCGAGTCGATGGTGGCCGAGATCTCGGTGATCTCGTCGCCGCCTCGGCCGCCCATCATGCTCCTGGCCTCCAGATCGCCGTCCGCGATCCGCCGCGCGGTGCGGGCCACCCGCCTCAGCCGCCGGTTGGGCGCCTCGGCGGCCAGCGCGGCCAGAGGGACGACGACCGCGAGCACGGCCAGCGACGCCTTCACGATGTTCCGGTCCAGGGCCCGCAGGCCGCGGATCTCCGAGCCCATGTCGACCCGCACAGCCAGCACCTGGCCGTCGATCAGCTGGGCCGCCCACATCCAGGGAATGTCCGGACGGCGGTCGTCGTACCAGGTGCTGAACCGGCCTGTGCTCCTGGCCCGCTGGAGCAGCGCGGGCGGGGCCCCGGCGGACTGCGGCGCGTCGGCCGGTGCGGCACCCGTACGCCGGTAGCCGTCCACCACGGCCAGCAGCGCGCTGAAAGCCCGATCCCTGCCCAGGCTCATGGAACTGTCGAAGGTGCGCTGGTGGACCAGCACCCCGACGGCCAGCGCGACCGCGCAGCACGCCAGGGCCACGAGCGCGGCGATCTTCCAGCGCAGCGATCTCCAGTTGAGCGGCCCACGTGCCGCCCCGGCGATGGCCTGTCCCACTTCAGCGCCGCAGCTTGTAACCGAAGCCGCGCACCGTCTCGATCCGGTCGGCGCCGATCTTCTTGCGCAGCCGCTGCACACACAGGTCGACGACGCGGCTGTCCCCGTCCCAGCCGTAATCCCAGACGTTGCGCAGCAGTGTCTGCCGGTCCAGCACGATCCCCGGATTCGCCGCGAACTCCAGCAGCAGGCGCAGCTCGGTGGGAGCGAGCGCGACCGGCTCACCGGCGCGGCGCACCACCAGGCCCTGGGGATCGACGGTCAGGTCCCCGAAGACCAGGTCGCCGGCGCCGCCGTCGGCCGGCCCCGGCCCCGGCCCCGGGGCCTGGCCGGGGCTCGGGGCGAAGGAGGCGCGGCGCAGCAGGGAACGGATCCTGGCCACCAGCACGGAGGTGTCGACCGGCTTGACGACGTAGTCGTCGGCCCCCGCCTCCAGCCCCGACACCACGTCCAGGGCGTCGCCACGTGCGGACATCATCAGGATCGGCACCAGGCTCCACTCCCTGACCTGCCGGCACAGCCCGATGCCGTCCAGCCCCGGCAGCATCACGTCCAGCAGGAGCACGTCGTGCCGCTGCTCCCGGAACAGTTCGAGACCGGTCAGGCCGTCGCCGGCGGTGCTCACGTGATAGCCGTAGCGCTCCAGCACCATCCCGACCGACCTGCGGATCACCTCGTCGTCCTCGACGAGGAGTACGGTCACCGAAGCCGACATTGCCCCCCAAAAAAGCTGGCGTACAGCGACAAAGCGTTACAAGGATGCACTCCGCGGGCATCCGCCACACATCGGCCAGGTATCAGCCAGGAATCAACGGCCCGGGTGCGGCGCCGGCCGTCGTCCTGATCCGGGCGTACATCCGGCGCAGGCCGGGACCGGGCTCCAGGCCCAGATCGTCGTCCAGCAGCCGGGTGATCCGCCGGTAGGCCGACAGGGCCTCCTCGCGGCGGCCGTCGATGTCGAGGGCCCACATCAGCAGCTCCCACAACCGCTCGCGATAGGGCTCCGCCGCCGTCGCGAGCGCCAGTTCGGCGCTCGCCTCGCCACAGTCGCCCTGTTCGATGTCGAGCGCCCAGCGCTCCTCCACGGCCGACGCGCGCAGCTGCTCGAGCCAGGCGCGGCGGCCCGCGAAGAAGGCTCCGCCCAATCCGTCGAGCGCAGGTCCACGCCACAGCGCCAGCGCGCCGCGCAGCAGCCGGGAGGCCTCCGCGAGCTCTCCTCGCTCGCGGGCCGCCCGGGCGGCGGCAGTGGCCTGCCGGAACACCGTCACATCGACTGCCTCAGGGGCCACGACCAGCTGGTAGCCGCCGCCCGCCGACCTGATCCCGGCCCCGACGCCCGGCGCGGCGCCGTCGGCCAGTATCCGGCGCAGGCGGGAGACGTAGGTGCGGGTGCTCACGACGGCGCTGCGCGGCGCCTCGCTACCCCACAGCGCGGCCACGATCTCGTCGAGCGGGACCTGACGCCCCTCGCTCAGCAGCAGCACGGCCAGCACCCCACGCTGCTGCGGAGAGCCGGTCCCCAGCTCCTTCCCGCGGCTCCAGACCCTTGTCGGACCCAGTAAGCCAAAGCTCAGCCCAGCCATCGAGGCTCCCCCCTCCCGCGTAGCGCGGCCGTCAACGACGCACTGACAGACCCTACTGACGCCGCGTCGAGCCTGATGACGCATGGCCCGGCTCGTCAGAAATCGGTAATTTCTCCGTCAGCCGCGCCCGACCCCTGGGTGACGTACACAGACAGCGTCACGTGACGCTCGCGAAGGCGACGCGGGCGAAATTACCGTTCCGGCGTGGTCTCGGCTCCGTGCAGGTTCACCGTCCTTGGACCGCCGGGCCTCACGTGCGGTGACACCCGGCTGGATCTCGGCACGCCGCAGCAGCAGGCCGTCCTCATGCTGCTGCTGGCCAACAGCGGCAGTTACGTGCGGATGGACGAGCTGGTCGACGGCCTGTGGGGCGAGCACGCGCCGGCCAGCGGCGGAGCCGTCATCCGGACCTACATCTCCCGCATCCGGCGGCTGCTGTCCGAACACGGACCGGGCTCGGCGATCACCTCCCAGGCCGGGGGCTACATGCTCGACCCGTCGCTGTTCGAGCTGGACGCTACCGAGTTCGCCGAGATGGTGGAGGCCGCCAGGCAGGAGCGCGCGGGCGGGCACATCCCGGCGGCCGCCAAGCTGCTGGAGCAGGCGCTCGCCCTCTGGACGGGCACGGCGCTGGCAGGGGTCCCGGGCGAGGCCGCCGAACGCGAGCGGTTCCGGCTGGAACGACTGAAGCTGATCGCCACCCAGGAGTTGCTGCGGCTCCGCCTGGAGCTGGGGGAGCACGCCGAGGTGGTGGCCGAGGTCCCGCTGCTCATCGAGCTGCACCGGCTCGAGGAGCCGTTGTACGAGATCTACCTCCTCGCCCTCTACCGCAGCGGCAGGCGGGCGGAGGCGCTCGAGGTCTACCGGACGGCCTACGACCTGCTGGGCAAGGAGCTGGGCGTCAGCCCCGGGCCGCGGCTGCAGGAGATCCACGACAGGATCCTGCGGGCCGACGCGGATCTCGACGGCGAGTTCGCCCCTGCCCCATGGGCCGAGCGCCCCGCCGCTCACTCGCGTACACGCCCTCCCGACCGGCAGTTCGTCGGCAGGGACGCCGAACGCGCCGCCTTCCAGGACCTGCTGAAGAAGGGCCGTGGCGAACGCCCGGAGCTCCTCTTCGTCCGCGGACCCGCCGGCATCGGCAAGTCGACGCTGCTGCGCAGGCTCGCCGACGACGCCGCTGCCGCGGGCCGGCGGGTATGGCACCTCCACGGCTCGGCGCCCGCGGAGGCGCGCGAACGCCTCGAGCGATTCGCGGAGGAGCTCTCCGGCGTGCCCGGCCCGGTGCTCCTCATCGACTCCTTCGAGGAGCTGGGAGAGCTCGAACGGTGGCTGCGCGAGGAGTATCTGCGGCAGCTGCCCGGCGGCGCGATCACCGTGGTGGCGGGCCGGACCGGGCCGAGTGCCGCCTGGCTCACCGACCCGGTCTGGTCCGGGGCGATCGTGATCAGGCGCCTCGACGCCCTCACCGCCGCGGAGTCCGCCGCGCTGGTCGAAGCCCGCGGCGTCGACCCCGCCCTCCGGAGGTCCATCGTGGACTTCGCGGCCGGCAACCCCTTCGCCCTGTCGCTCGCCGCGGAGGTCGGCAGGAGCATGTCGGCCACGGGACAGCCGTCGCGCCGTGACGCCGTACGCGACGTCGTCGACAACGTGCTCGCCCGCCTGGCCGGCAGCGTGCCGACGGACCTGCACCGGTGGGCGCTGCACGTGTGCGCGCACGCCCGCCACACCACCGAGGACCTCCTCCACGCCGTGCTGCCGGACGGCCGGGCCGCGGAGCTGTTCGACTGGCTCCGGGCGCAACCGTATGTCGAGACCGCCGCCCACGGCCTGGACGTCAACGGCGTGCTGCGCGAAGCCCTCGACCACCACCTGCGGTGGCGGGACCCCGTCGGCTACGAGCGGATGCACCGGCGGATCCGCCATTACGTCATGGACGTGCTCCTGCGCGAGGCCCGCGACCCGCACGCGAGCGTGGCGGCCGTGCGGACGCTCGGCCATCTGCGCCGGCGCGGCGGGGTCATGCCCCGGTACGTCTCGCGGGCGGGCGAGGAGG
This sequence comes from Nonomuraea sp. NPDC050786, assembly GCF_040654115.1. Lineage (NCBI taxonomy): Bacteria > Bacillati > Actinomycetota > Actinomycetes > Streptosporangiales > Streptosporangiaceae > Nonomuraea > Nonomuraea sp. NPDC050786. The sequence goes on along the minus strand of NZ_JBFAHJ010000019.1, from coordinate 28,661 downwards.
ACCTGCGGTCCTCCATGGTGACCCCCGCCGGCCACGACGAGCTCGTGACCATGGCGCGCGAGAGCCACGGCGAGCCGGCGGCGGCGTCCGTACGGTTCTGGCTGGGCCGCCAGCCGGGAGCGTTCTCCCTGCTCCGGTGCCGCGAGAGCAACCGCCTGCGCGCGTTCATGAGCTGGCTGACCCTGCGCACGCCGGAGCCTGCGGCGCTGGAGGCCGACCCGGTCGTGGCGGAGATCTGGCAGGACGTGAGCCGGCGCGTGGCGGTGCCCCCAGGGGCGCACGTCGCGGTCGCGCGGCATCTGGTCCGCCCGGACGTCGAGGCCATGCCGTCTCCCGTCACGGACGTGTTCCAGGCGCGGATGATGCGCGGCTGGCTGCACGAACCGGGGCTGGCGGCCTCGTACGTGGTCGTCCCGGACGGGGGGTCGTGGCGGCCGTTGATGGAGTATCTGGGCCATGACGAGGTGGAGGGCGTGCGCGCGGACCGTCCGTACGCGATCTTCGGTCACGACTGGCTGGCGGACCCGCCGGCGGAATGGCGGGACCGCCACCTGGACGAGGAGCTGTGGGCGGAACGGCACCTGAGCCTGTTCCGCCGCCAGGAGGCATGAGCCCGCCACCTCACTGCTGCTCGCCCAAGGCCGTCCGTCCGCGGCGGATGAGGTACTCGGCGGTCGCGAGGGCGGCCGCGCCGAGCAGGACCTCGCTGATGGTGGAGATCAGGCGGCTGGCCAGGGCCACCGCCGCGGCGGCCGGGGCGGGCAGCACCACGGTCAGCGCGGCCGTCAGCACCGCCTCGCGGACGCCGATGCCGTCGGGGATGAACACGCTCGCGATGCCGATCGTCGTGGCGAGCGTGAACGCGCCGACGCACAGCGCCAGGGAGCGTGACGGGGACGCCCCCATCGCGATGGCCAGGGGCCACAGGTGCAGTCCGGTGACCACCCACGACAGGCTCTGCCAGGCGACCGCGAGCCGTACTCCCCGGACCGACGCGGCCTTGGCCGCCGCAGGGCGGCGCAGCAGCCGCAGCAGCAGCCCGGAGCCCTGGTTGACGATCTGCGGGCGCACCAGGACGAGCAGGACCAGCACGGCGGCCCCGGCCAGCCAGACCGCCCGGGCCCCCAGCATCTGCACGCCCGCGAGCAGCCCGACCGTGAACCCGCTCAGCAGCACCAGGCTCATGACGAGCGCCGCCACGCTGATCAGCCTGCCGAAGGTGACGCCGTTGGCCGTGGCCACCTTCGTGACGGCGAACATGCCGGGCACCCGTCCTGGCAGGTACTTGGAGAGGAAGCCGACGAAGAAGATCCGTACCACCCGCGGCTCGCTGACAGGGGGACCGGTCTCCAGCAGCACGACGCGCCAGGCGAGGAAGCCGAACGCCAGTCCCGCCATGCTCGCCAGCAGCGCGCCGCCCAGCAGGAGGCTGATCTGCCCGGCGTCGCGCCGGGTGAACAGGACCGCGACCACGCCCCAGTCCAGCCGGGAGAGCGTCAGCGCGATCGCGCCCACGACGGCGAGGGCGAACGCGGCGACCAGCGCCCGCTTCAGCGGGGGCGGCAGCCGGGGAAGCTTGATCGCTCTCACTCGCGCGTCCCGGCCGACGGCACGGGGGACAGGCCGGGCCTGACCGGTTCGCCCTGCCGGCGGCCCAGCTCGTAGGCGACACGCAGCAGCCCCACGCAGGCGCCGAGGAAGAAGGCCGTGTGGAAGCAGAGCTGCATCCAGCTCACCCACAGCGCGAAACGGACGCCTCGATACCGGCGGGCGAACCCGATGAACCGGCGGTTCATCCCGAGGAACACCCCGAGCGTCGCCGCCGGCACGGCCAGCAGCCAGGGGCTGACGAGCGCGAGCGGCAGGGTGAGGAAGGTGGCCGTCGCCGAAGCGGAGGAGACCCTTGGTGGTTTGCGACGTTTGTGCTGCCCTGTCCCGATCATGTTGAGCTGGAAGCCCACCTTGCCCTCATCGCGCAGCCGCCGCGCCCTGACCATGATCACCGGCAGCGTGGTGGACCGGACGAACCGCTCCGCCAGACACCCCCAGAACCGGTCCTCGTCGTCGGCCCTGGTGACCACGGAGGTGGTCACCACCAGCCGGTAGCGGGCCGGGACGCGCGTGCCGAACTCGAAGTCCTCGCCGTCGCGCAGCCGCTCGTCCAGCCGTCCCGTCTCCTCGAAGACGTGGCGCGGGATCAGGGTGCACGACAGGAACGTCGCCGTGGTCTGGCTGCGCTCGTAGTGCTCGCACAGCACCCGGTAGCGTTCGACCGGGCCGTCGTCGTACAGCGGCTCGGCGTCGTAGATGCCCTGCACCATGCCGCACTCCGGCGTCTCCCGGTACGCCTTGACCGCGTTGTGGATCGCATCCGGCGCGAGCGCCGTGTCGGAGTCGACGAAGAAGAGCAGCGGAGCCGAACTGCTCGCCACCCCGAGGTTGCGGGCCCCCGCCGGCCCCTGGTTGCGCGGCGACTCGACGATCGTGCAGGGGAACTCCCGCGCTATCTCGAGCGAGCCGTCGGTGCTGACGTCGTCGACGACGATGACCTCGGCCGGGCGGTAGGTCTGCGCGTACACCGACTCCAGGCAGGCCCGCAGGGTCTTCCTCTTGTTGTAGTTCGGCACGATGACCGCGACATCACCACGCCAGGCGATCTCGTCAGGCATGTCGGTTCCCTTCGTCGATCAGGTCTGGCCCGCGCCGGTCAGGACACCGACATGACCATGCGCTGGGCCCGATGGTCGGACAACCCCTCGGAGCCGGGCAGCTCGTACCTGTGCACCGTCACGTCGGGGGTGGTGTACAGCCAGTCGATCCGCCACAGCTCGGCGGTCCCGGCCAGGTAGGTCGCCGGATAGAGGGACGAGAGCGCGGGCGTCCGGTCCACCAGCCGCTCGGGGAGCAGGCGGCGGATGCCCATCGCCGGGGAGGTGTTGAAGTCGCCGGCGAGCACCGCGGGATTCGGGTTGGCCGCGATGTCCGCGCTGATGGCCCGGTAACTCGCCTCCCGCCGGAGGGTCCGGCTGAAGTTGATGTCGCGGGACTCGGCGCTGTACAGCCGCCATTCGAGCGGGGGCTGGGAGATCTGCGCGTCGTAGAAGGAGACGACCTTGCCGTTCACGTCGATGTCGGTGCGCAGCGTCTCGACCGTGTAGCCCTCCTGCCAGTCCCGCAGCGCCTCGGGGATGGGCTTCTGGTCGGCCGGCAGCCACGGGCGCATGTCCAGGCCGCGGTGCGCGACGATCGGGAAGCGCGAGAGCGTGATCTGCTCGCCGGACACCGCGATGTGGTAGCCGGGGAACTCGCGGCGCAGCTCCGCCAGCTTGTCGATGCGCATCGCCAGGTCGGCCGTCCAGCGCTGCGAGCGCATGTCACCCGCCCGGGTGTCCACGTACAGGTACTCCATCAGCAGGTAGACGTCGGCGTTCAGCTTGTGCAGGTAGGCGTAGAACCCGGGCGAATACCGGTCGCCCTCGGCGGTGCGCCAGTCCTGGTCCCAGAACTCGGTGTTCCAGGCGGCCACGGTGATGGCTCCAGAGGGTGCCGGGGGCGGCGTGTACCAGAGGGTGGCGTAGTTGACCCCACTCCGCCCGGCGCCCAGCACCGCGGTGACCAGCAGCAGTGACATGATCCGCCAGCGGACCGGTCGGGCCAGCGGCGCCACGGCCATCAGCAGCGCGGGGACCACCAGGAACAGCAGCGGCGGGATCAGCTCGAGCGGCGCCCACAGGGAGGTGCGCCCGCTCGCCAGCAGGTGGCAGAGCACGAAGAGCAGCCACGCCACCGAGGCGGTCACGACCAGCTTGGTGCCCCAGCACCAGCGCCGCCGCGGGCGGACGAAACGCCGGACGCGCGTCGCCCAGTCCGTCTCGGGCTGGGGCGGCGCGGTGGTGAGCTGTTCCTCGATCGCTGCGTCCCGATCGCTCATCAACACCATCCTCGGTGGGTGTGCCGGCATCGAACGTACTCAGGAGTCCTTGTCGCATCCTTGTCAGCGACCGTCGCCAGAAGGGCGCGACAAGAATGGGACAAGCCGCCGTGTCTAGCGTGAACCGAACATTCGGAAAACGAGCTCTAGCTGATGGAGCACATCATGAGTCCGGAGCACCCGCTAGTCTCGGTCATCATCCCCAGCTACAACCGGTCCGACGTGTTACGACTCTGCCTGGATGCGGTGAAAGAGCAGACCTATCCGCACATCGAGGTCATCGTGGTGGATGACTGCGGCACCGAGGACGCGGCGCTGGTGGCCGCGTCGAAGGGCGCCAAGGTGGTGCGCACCCGGGTCAACGGCGGCCCGACCCCCGCACGCAACCTCGGCGCCGAGCACGCCACAGGGGAGATCCTCTTCTTTCTCGACGCCGACATCGCCCTCGACCCGGACGCCGTGGAGAACGCGGTGCGGATCCTGGGGTCCAACCCGGAGATCGGCGCCCTGGGCGGCATCCTGCGGCCCGAGTCGCTGATGTCCCAGAGCCTGGCCGCCCAGTATCGCGCCGTGCAGATGCACCGGTGGTGGATGCCGGCCCACCGGCCGACCCTGGAGCTGCACGCGGCCGTGCTCGCCGTCCCGGCCAAGGTGTTCGCCGAGGTCGGCCCCTTCGATCCGCGGCTGCGCGAGACCGTCTCCTCCGACTACCGCATCCGCGTGACGCGCTCCTACGGCGTGAAGCTGAGCGACGCGATACGCGGCCGCAAGGACCACGACGCCACCCTGCGGACGATCCTGCGCAAGGTGTACCGCCGCGCGCGGATCAGCGCGATGGACTGGCGCAAGGGAGAGACGCCAGGAGACTCCGTGCCCCGCGCGATCGGCGGCGTCCTGCTGCTCGCCGCGGTCCCGGCGCTCGCCCTGCCCATGGTGGCGGGCCGCCGCGGCGCACTCGTCCCGGCGGCGCTCGTCGCCGCCGCCATAGCCCTGGACGCCGAGACCCACCGCTTCGCCTACGCCCAGCGGGGCGTGCCGTTCGGCGTCTACTTCTCCGGCGTCCACCTCGCCGTCACCTTCACCGGCGCCCTCGGCGGAGCGATGGGCGTCCTGCGCCGTTTCGTGCTCTCCCGCCTGGAGAGTCCCGCCCCGATCTTCACGGCCCAGGACTGACCCGATGCGGCAAGGGGGACTCCGATGACGACGCAGGCACGGCCACTGGTCTCGGTCATCGTGCCGAACTACAACTACGCCCGCACGCTCGGCCTGTGCCTGAGCGCGCTGGAGCGGCAGACGTACCCGCACATCGAGGTGATCGTCGTCGACGACCGCAGCACCGACGACTCGGTGGAGATCGCCCACCGGCACGGGGTGCGGGTCGTGGTCACCGACACCAACATCGGCGCCCCGGCGGCGCGCAACCTGGGCGTCGAGCACGCGCGCGGCGAGGTGCTGTTCTTCCTCGACTCGGACCTGGCGCTGGCCGAGGACGTGGTCGAGTACGCGGTGGACCTGCTCACCTCGGACCCCACCCTCGGGGTGGTGTGCGGGACCTACGACCCGGAGCCGCTGATCCCCGACAGCCTCGTGGAGCGGTACCGCAGCCTCCAGCTGCACTACTGGATCTCCGGTGACGAGGGCGACATCACCACGATCTACTCCGCGCTGTTCGCCATGCGGGCGGAGGTCTTCCGCGAGGTGGGCCCGCTCAACCCGGCGCTGCGGCACAGCGAGAACGCCGAGTACGGCCACCGCGTCACGCAGCGGTACCGCATCGTGCTGGACAACCGGATCAGGGGCAGGCACGACCACGACGACCGGCTCGGCGTGGTGCTGTCGAAGTTCTTCCACCGCGCGCGCCTGCACATCCCGCTGTACCTGCGCCGGCCGGACTTCAACGGCGGCCCGACCAACAGCAGCCGCGGCTGGGGCTCGCTCGCCGCCCTGTTCGCCGTCCTCACCGCGCCGCTGCCGGTGGTGCTCGGCCTCGCCTGGCTGGTCGCGCCGGTCGCGCTGCTGGCCGGCTCGATCGCGGCGGACCTCGGCATGTACCGCTTCGTCCGGCGTTATGCCGGCATCTGGTTCACCCTCTACTTCACCGCGATCCACTTCCTGGTGAACGTCACCGTCGCGGTGGCGGTGTTCGCCGGCGCCGCCCAGTGCCTGCTGTCCAGCCGGTTCAGGCACACGTACGACATCCCGGCCCTGGAGGCGTGAGCGATGAGCGAGCAAGCGCCCCTGGTGTCGGCGATCGTGCCCAACTACAACTACGCCGCCTCGCTGGACCTGTGCCTGCGCGCGATGCAGGAGCAGACCTACCGGCCGATCGAACTGATCGTCGTGGACGACGGCAGCACCGACGATTCGGTCGAGGTCGCGCGGCGGCTCGGCGTGCGGGTCGTCCACACCGGACAGAACATGGGGGTGGCCGGCGCGCGGAATCTCGGGGTCGCGCACGCGCGAGGTGAGATCCTGGTGTTCGTGGACTCCGACGTGGCCCCCTACCCCGACGCCGTCGAGGTGGCGGTGGCCATGCTCGACGCCGATCCGGGGCTCGGAGCGGTGTGCAGCATCCACGACCCCGAGCCGCTGATCCGCGACAGCCTCGTCGAGGAGTACCGCGCGCTGCAGTACCACTACTGGACGGCCAGCTCCGAGGGGCCCATCTCGTTCCTGTTCCCGGCGATGATGGCGATGCCGCGCCGCGTGTTCGACGACATCGGGCCGTTCAACACGCGGCTGCGCGAGACCGAGGAGGTCGACTACGGCCACCGCCTCACCCAGCGGTACGGGATGGTGCTCACGACCGCGGTGCGCTCGCGGCACGACCACGACGACAAGCTCTTCAAGCTGCTGCGCAAGCTGTACCGGCGCGGCGGCGCCCGGGTGCCGCTGTACGCGCGGCGGCGGCGCTTCGCCCGCGGGTTCGAGACCTCCAACCGGGCCGGCGGCAGCCTCGCCGCCCTCGCGGCGGTGGCCGCGCTCCCGGTGGCGGTGCTCCTCGGCCCAGCCGGCGCCGCGCTGCCGGCCCTCGCCCTGGCCGTGTCGCTCCTGGCCGACCTCGGCATGTACCGCTTCGTGCTGCGCAGGCGCGGCCCGCTCTTCCTGCTCTATTTCGGCGCGGTGCACTTCCTGGTGAACGTCACCATCGCGGCGGGGGTGGCGGCCGGGGTCGCGCGGTGGCTGTGCTCGGCGAGGTTCCGCCGGCTCTACGACGCCGACCTCACCATGCGCCCCTCAGCCGCGGGGGAGGCCGCCACGTGACGGCTCCCCTGCGGGCGCTCTTCGGGCCGGCGCGGCCGCCGCAGACGGCGGCGCGTCCCGCCGGTTCCCGGGGCGCCTCCCGGGCCCGCCGGAGGATCCCGCTGGTGATGTGGGCGGCGGTCGCCTGGCTGGTGTTCGTGGGGCTGCACCGCGCCCTGTCCGGCCGGGTGTGGTGGTGGCAGCTCCCCGAGCTCGTGCCCCCGCTGGCGTTCGCGGCCGTGCCCGTCCTGCTGCTCGCGGCGGCACTGGCGGCGCGCCGCAGGCGCGGGACGGCCGTCGTGGTGGCGCTGGTGTCACTGACGCTGGGCGGGGGCGCGAGCGGGCTCAACCTCGCCGCGCTGTGGCACCGCGCCGCCCCGGCCCCGCCGGACGCGATCAAGGTGTTCTCCTGGAACACCTGGTACTGGGACCAGCGGGCGGAGGGCGGGCAGCCGATGCCCCCGCCCACCGGCACACCGCCGCGGGACGTCGCCGACTTCTACCGCTACCTGCGGGCCCAGGACGCCGACGTGCTCCTGCTGCAGGAGTACGTCTACTTCAGCGCCGCCTCCCGGCCGATCCGCGTGAACGACCTGGACAGGCTGCGCCGGGAGTTCCCCGGCTATCACATCGCCACGGCGAGCGAGATGGTGACGCTGTCGCGCTTTCCCATCGTCCTGGAGCGCGGCCTCGACCTGCGCCCGTGGGCGGAGGACGGCTCGGACACGCCCGTGCCGCCCGGCTCCGACTGGCCCGGCTTCTACACCGTGAAGACGCTCCGCACGGACGTGCGCGTCGGGAGCAGCACGTTCTCGTTCTACAACGCCCACATCAACTCGCCCGTCGACCCCTCCTCGACCGGCCTCGACCCGCGCCGCCTCACCCGGACGGAGCACGAGGCGCGCAAGGCCAACCTCCGCGCGCTCGCGGCCGACATCCAGGCGAACCCGCTGCCGGCCGTCCTCGCCGGCGACTTCAACGCCTCGCCGGCGATGGGCATCCTGCGCCTGTTGCCGGGGCGGATGGCCGACGCCACCCCGGCGCTCGGGTCGCTCTACCCGGCCACCTGGGACGACCGGTGGCCCTGGTGGCGGATCGACTGGGCGTTCACCACTCCTGAGATCACCGTCCACGATTACCGGCTGGTCCGCTCGAACGGCCTGTCGGACCACAGCGGGCAGCGGCTGGTCATCTCGCTGAACCGGTGACCTGGGCGTACAGCAGCTCACGCGCGCCGGCCCGCCGCAGCGGCTCCCTGTTGCCGTCCAGGATCCTGAGATGCAGCGCACGCAGCTCCGGCCCCGGCTCGATGCCGAGGTGGTCGGCGAGGTAACCGCGCAGGTGGGCGTAGAGGGCCACCGCCTCCGCGGTGCGGCCGAGCGCGCACAGGCCGCGCATCAGCACGCTCGCCAGCGGCTCGGCGAGCGGGTGGCGGGGCACCAGCGGGGTGAGCTCGGTGACCACCGTGTCGGGGCGGCCCAGGCGCATCTGCGCCTGGGCCCAGGTGACGACGGCGCCGACGAACTGCTGCTCGATGCTGTACCGCATGCGGGCGGCCCAGCCCCCCGGGATGCCGGTGAGCGGCGCGCCGCGCCACAGCTCCATCGCCTCGGAGAGCAGCCGGGTACGGGCGGAGTCGTCGCAGGCGCGGGCCTCCGCCTGCTTGGCCAGCCGGCGGAACCGGTAGGCGTCCACCCGCTCGGGATCGACCTCCAGCACGTAACCGCCGCCACGGCGCTCTATGCAGATCCCCGTCACGGTCAGCGCCTGCCGCAGGCGGGCGATGTGGGCGTACAGCGAGTCGGTCGCCCGGTCCGGCGGATCGTCCCAGACACGCTCGAGCAGCGTGCGCAGTGACACCGGGCGGTCGGCGTCGATCGCCAGGGCGGCCAGCACCGCGCGTCGCTGGGGTGGTCCCAGGGGAACGTAGCGGTCACCGAAGGTCACCTCGACCGGTCCCAGTAAGCGGACGTCCATCGCCTTCCTTCCGTATCGTTCTCACAACGTGACACCGGCCGCCAGGGACGGGTGGTGGACGAGCACGAGCGTCACACCCAGGGTGGCGGCCCACAACATGGAGTTCGCGACCATGCCGCGGTCGCGCAGCAGGATGCGGACCGGGTCGTCGCCCTCGTTCTCCACCAGCTGGATCTGCAGGTACCGGAAGAGGGCGAAGAGCGCGAACGGAGTGGACAGCATCATCGCCGTCTGGCCGTGCTGAGGGCCGAACGGCCCTTCGTCACGCAGGTACATCAGGCCCGAGACCAGGGCGAGCACGGCGGCGATCTGCAGCAGCCAGTTGGTCAGCTCCATCGAGTAGCCGCGGAGCGCCGGCCGGTGGACGGCCCCGGTCTCCAGCAGTTCCCTGCGACGCTTGCCGAGGAGCAGCAGCAGGGACATCGAGAACACCGTGATCAGCAGCCAGGCGGGCACCCGGCCGCCGGTCACCTCATACCCCTGCACGACGCGGAGGACGAAGCCGGCCGCCACCGTGCCCACGTCGACCAGCGGAATGTGCTTGAGGAAGCGGCTGTAGGCGATGTTGAGCGCGAGGTACACCAGCAACGGCCAGTACGACGCCGGCGTCCGGGCGACGATGGCCGCGAGCAGCGCCAGCAGGACGGCGCAGCAGGCGCCCGCGGTCACCACCCCCACGCGGCCGGCCGCGATGGGGCGGTTGCGCTTGACGGGATGGTGGCGGTCGCGGTGCCGGTCCACGATGTCGTTGCCGATGTAGACGGCGGCGGAGGCGAGCATGAACGCCACCGTGGCCGAGATGATGCCGACCACCTCGGTCAGGCTGTAGGAGGGGGCGCCGATGAGCGCCACGGGCACGAGAAGGATCGCCTTGGCCGCGTGGGACGGGCGGATCAGGCCGGCGAGGTCCGCGATCAGGCGCGTCCGGGTCTGCACGGCCCGGTCCGGCGCCTTTTCCGGACGCTGCGGGCTTTCTGGAACGTCTGGGACGTCTGCCGATTCGGCGAGGTGCATGCTTTACCCCGATAGCTCAGAAGAAGACCTTCGCCAGTGACAGTGCGCCCTGCCGCCACGCGTCGCGGCTCGTCTGGCCGGCGCCGCGCGGTGAGCCGGCCGCGCGGTTCTCCCGCCACCATGCGTACGTGCGCAGGATCGCGTCCTTGTTGGACAGGCGTGGACGGAAGCCGAGCCGTTCACGGGCCTTGTCGATGCTGACGTAGGAGTCGTCGAGCAGCTTGCGCGCCAGCCGCCCGTACACCGGGGACAGCCGGGTGCGCTCCAGCAGCCGGAGCCCGGTCAGTGCCGGGCCGGCGGGCAGCGAGACGACCCGCTTGCCGTGGCCGGCCGCGTCGAGCACCGCCTGGAAGTCCTCGCGCAGCGTGCCGAACTCGGCGGCCGCCAGGTTGTAGGTGTCGTTCGCGACGCCGGCGGGCGCGTCGAGGACGCCGACCACGGCGTCCACCAGGTCCTCGATCGCGAACATCTGGATGCGCTTGTCCCCGCGCCCGAGTACCGGGAAGTTGCGGCCCTCCTCGGCCCACTCGAAGAGCATCGCGAACAGCCCCATGCGGCCCGGTCCGAGGAAGGTCTTGGGACGCAGGATGGGCACGCACATGCCGCCGGCCCGGTACTCCTCGGCCAGCTCCTCCGCCCTGGCCTTGGCCCTGGTGTAGGGGTCGACCGGCTCGCGCGGATGGTCCTCCGGCGTGGGCACGAGCTTCGGCAGGCCGTACACGGCGGTGGAGGAGATGTGGACCACCCGCTCCACGCCGGCCAGGCGCCCGGCCTCCAGGACGGTGCGGGTGCCTCCGACGATCAGGTCGTGGATCTGCTCCGCCGGGTAGCTCGGCAGCGCGCCCGCGCAGTGGACGACCGCGGCCGCCCCGGTCATGGCCTCGGTCATCAGCGGCAGGTCGCGCACATCGCCGACCCGGTGCCGCGCCGCCAGCAGCGGGTCGGCCGCCGGGCGCAGGTCCACCCCGAGCACGTCGTGGCCGTCGAGCACGAGCCGGCGGGCCAGGTTGCCGCCGAGCATCCCGGCGCTGCCGGTGACTACGATCCGGTGGTCCATCGCGACCCCACCTTCTCTCGTACGAACCGGCCGAGCAGCCGCGGCAGGCCCTTGGCCAGCGTCTTGTCCAGGCTGTCCAGGAAGTATTCGACGTCCTCGGGCGCGATGGCGAGGGTCGGCGCGACGACGAGCGGGTTGTCGGCGTTCGGGCTGTAGTAGGAGACGATCCCGTGCTCGCGGTAGAGCTCGGCGATGACCGAGAGCGTGATCAGCTTGGTGCGGAACTGCGGGTCGCCGGAGAAACCGGGCGCGAGCTTGGCGGCCAGGTCGAGCACCTTGGGGCCGCCGACGAGGAACACGCCCCACAGCGCGCCCACTCCGCTCACCCGTCCGACCACGTCGGGGTGGCGCTTCTGGATGTTCTCCAGGCCGGGCCGCAGGATGCGCTCGACCTGCCGCGCCCGCGCGGGGTAGTCGTCCTCGACGACGATGTTGACGGCCTCGATGGCGGTGACGGTCTCCTCGCCGAATCCGTAGTAGGTGGTGCTGTGCAGGATGACGTCGGAGAGCCGGTCGTACGCCTTGCGGAAGACGGGCTCGCGGGCCGTGTACCCGGCGATCGACGCCTTGCCGCCGCCGAGCGACTTGGAGTACACGAGGATGTCGGGCAGCAGGTCGGGGTAGCGCATGAAGTAGAAGAGGCTGCCCGTCTTGCCCCATCCCGTGTAGACCTCGTCGAAGATCAGCATGATGTCGTTCGCGTCGCAGAGCCGGCGCAGCTCGTACAGGTCGGCCTCCGACCAGCAGCGCATGCTGGACGCGCTGAACGGCTCCGCCATGATCGCGTAGACGTCGCACTTCCCGTCGGGGGTGCGCGCCTTCTCGACGGCCTCGCGGACGGCCGCGACGTCGCCGTAGGGATACACGACGATGCCGGGAAGGCCGGGGAAGCGGAAGGCGTTCTCGGCCGATCCGGTCAGGCTCCCCGCGCCCAGGGTCTTGCCGTGGAAGCTGATGTCGGAGCGCAGGATGGTGTTGCGGCGCCCCTCGTGATACTTGTACGCCATCTTGACGGCGCCCTCGTTCGCCTCCGCCCCCGAATTCGGGAAGTAGGAGATGTTCAGGTCGCCCGGCAGCAGCTCGGCGATGTTGTGGCTCAGCGCGGCCACGTACGGCGAGAAGAACGCCTTGTGCACCTCCATGCGCCGCCGCTCGGCGAAGCGGCGGCGAGCCTCGAGAATGCGGGGGTGGTTGTGGCCGTGGTTGAGCACGCCGACACCGCCGGTGACGTCGAGGACCTTGCGTCCGTCACGCGTCCGGATCCAGGCGCCCTCGGCGTGCTCGACGAGTTCGCGGCCGAAACCGAAAGAGGTCATGAGATTGACCTGACTGCGGCTGACATACCTTCTGTACAGGTCCTGGACCTGTTTCACAGTGAAACTTTCACACTCGTCGACGCCGATCAGCTCAGACACGTCCGTCCATCCCTTACGTGTTCGTATGAATTTCGCTGGTAAGGGCCTTCTCCCGGAGGGTGAGAAAGGAGACACATGTCGTCGATATTGTCGAATGTGGCTATACCTCGGACCATACAAAGCTGTGTAGGTCGGCGGAGGCGAGACGGCGGAGAAGAAAAAAGCGGCCGGAACGCGGCACGCCAAGGATTACCAGTAAGATCTCACGGTAAATACGGATGATTTCCCGTGTTCGGGGGGTGGCCCGCCGGATTCAGCCGCTCGCGGTCGCGCAGCCGGCCGGCCGCGCCGGGCATCGCCCGCCCCGCGGCCGGCGCCTGGTCCTCCTCGGTGTCCTCCTCCCGGGCCCGCTCGCGGGCGAACAGCCGGAGCAGGTCGTGCATGCGGTATCCGTCGTGGTCGCCTGCCTCCAGGAGCTGGGCGTCGGCCAGGCGGTCCAGCAGGTCGGCGGTACGCGACTCGGGGCGGTCGCCCAGGGCCGCGGCGGCCGCGACGCTGATGGCGGCGTCGCCGTGCAGGCTGAGCAGCCGGAACATCCGGGAGGACTCGGCGTCCAGGCTCCGGTAGCTCATCATGAAGCACGCCCGTACGGCCTGGTCGTCGGCCTGGAGCTCGGACAGGCGGTGCTCCTCGACCGCCAGACGGTCGGCCAGGGCGCGCAGCGACAGTCCCGGCCGGGCGACCAGCCGGGCGCCGGCGATCCTGATCGCCAGTGGCAGGCCGCCGCACAGCCGCGCGATCGCATGCGCCGCCCGCCGGTCGGCGGCGGCGCGCTCCTCCCCGATCAGGCGGTCGAGCAGCGCGGAGGTCTCCTCCTCGGCCATGACGCCGAGGCGGAAGTGCGAAACGGCGTCCAGTGAGGTCAGCATCCTGCGCGTGGTGACCAGCACGCGGCAGGTGGGGCTCGCGGGCAGGAGCGGGCGCACCTGCGCGGCGTCGCGGGCGTTGTCGAGCAGGAGCAGCAGGTGCCTGCCGTTGGTCAGCGATCGGAACCGCGCCGCCGCCTCGTCCACGTCGAGCCGCCCGGCCGTGTCGTCGCCGAGGGAGCGCAGCAGGCGGGCCAGGACATCGGCCGGCTTCAGCGGCGCGACGTCGGGCGTGGAGCCGTGCAGGTCCACGTAGAGCCGCCCGTCCGGGAACCGGTGCGCGACCTGGTGGGCGACGTGCACGGCCAGCGCGGACTTGCCGATCCCCGCCGGCCCCGTGATCGCCGAGATGGCGTTCGCGCGCGGGCCCGCTGAGGTCAGCGCCGTCTGCAGGCGCGCGATCTCGGTGGCCCGGCCGGTGAAGGTGGAGGCGTCCATGGGCAGCTCGGCCGGGGCGAAGGCCCTCCGGACGGCGCGCGCCCGTGGGGGCGCCAGGGTGGGGTCGTCGGCGAGGATCCGCCGGTGCATGCGGTTCAGGTCCGGGCCGGGGTCGATGCCGAGCTCGGCGGCCAGCGTCTCCCGCGCGCCCTGATAGACGGCCAGGGCGTCGGCCCGGTGGCCGGAGCGGTACAGAGCCAGCATGAGCTGCGCCAGGAGCCGCTCGTTCAGCGGGTCCCTGCGGGTCAGCGCCTCCAGGTCGGCGAGCATCTCGCGGTGCTGGCCGAGCGCCAGCCGTGCCTCCAGCGAGGCGTTCACGACGGTCGCCTTCAGCCGCTCCAGCCGCGCCGCCTCGCCGCGCAGCGGCGCCGGCAGGGGCAGCCCTTCCAGGACGGACTCGGCGCGCCACAGGCCGAGAGCCCGGGTCAGCCGTTCGAGCGCCACGTCGTGGCGTCCCTCGGCCAGCGCCTGCTGACCCTGCGCGGCGAGGTCCTCGAACAACGTGACGTCGATCTCGCCGGGCGCGACCCGCAGCACGTACCCGTTGGAGCCCGCCTCGATGCGGGACGGGACGCCGAGCACCTTGCGCAGTGCGGAGATGTAGGTGTAGAGGTTCGACTCCGCGGTGGCGGGGGCCCGCTCGCCCCACAGCCAGTCGAGCATCCGCTGGCTCGGGATCGCCTTGCCCGTGTTGAGCAGCAGGGCGGCCAGCAGCACCCGCTGTTTTCGGCGCCCGAGCGCGATCGGCTTCCCATGAGAGGTACGGACCTCGATCGGCCCGAGGATCTTGAAATGCATGCGACACCCCTGTAGCGCCCGGCGTTCACCAAACAGGAACCGTACAAATGCACATGGATCTCGATTGCCGCCAATGATCGGCGGAAGCGACCTTCAGGGGGTACTCACTCGAACGGAATAAGAAGATTACGCACCTCGAATACCTGGCGCCGCCCCCTCGGGGTGGGCGGTACCGGCTCCCTGAAACGACGGCTTTCCGCATCGATATGGGCGACAGGAAATCATTCGGTGTCAAGGAGTCAACGGCCGCTCGGGTCCGTATCCGGTCAGTGCGGTGTGATTCACCGCACGGACTTGGAACGGTCAAAATTCCCCAGCGTCACGACTCATTCTTCTTCGGTGACAGTCCTGCGTGTCTCCCTCCGGCGTCGTCACAGGGAAAGCGCTTAATCCATCATTCAGTTCGTCCCGCCCGGCCTTACGGATGAAGGACGTTCTCCGGACAGCGCTCCGTGACACGCGGCCAGGGGAGATGACAGAGGCGCTTCGGTTCCTACGCGAGCAGGACGGCGAGTCCCAGCAGCGCGGGAACGGCGATCCGCACCCACGACCGCGCCCCGCGGGGCGCGAACGGCACCCCACGCCAGCGCAGGACGGAGGCCAGCAGCAGACCGGCGCCCAGGGCCCACACCGCCGGCGGGATGATCGACCACACACCCGCGACCCAGGCGAGGACCAGCGAGAACACGCCCCAGAGCGCCTTGGCGACACCGGCCGTCAGCTCGTAGGGGCGATGCCCCCACCACGCCTCCAGCCCGGGGCTGAACGTCAGCACGAGGGTGATGGCCAGCATGAGGAAGGGCGGCGAGTCCTCGCGGTCGGAGCTGTCGGCGCCCAGCAGCCGCAGGGCCACCGGCTCGACGTCGGCGTCGGTGTTGCCGAGGACGACCGCCGCGCGCCCGGTGGCGCGGTCGAAGCCGACGAAGCTCCGAAAACCGCCGGTCCCGCCGTTGTGCCAGGTGACGGTCGAGCGGCCGAAGACGGTGGTGAACCAGCCGTAGCCGATCCGCTGCTTGGCCGTGTCGGTGAAGCGCGGCTCGGACGCGGTCGCGCCCGGTGCGGTCCCCTTCCTGACGGCGTCCACGAGGGTCGCGAGATCGCGGGCGGTGGACCAGACGCCGACGCCGGCCGGGAGGTAGCCGTCGCCGCGCCAGGGGTCCATCGCCATGCCGTTGGCCTTGCTGCCGTGGGCCCGGTTGGCGGGCAGCGGGGCGTCGGAGGGGAGCGCCGCGGTGGACGACATGCCGAGGGGGCGCAGGATCCGGGTGCGCAGCAGCTCCTCATAGGGCATGTTCTGGGACTTGGCGAGTGCGAGACCGAGCACGGCCATGCCGATGTTGGAGTAGGAGACCTTGCCCCTCTCGGACAGCGACGAGCCTGCCGCTTCGGCCAGGACGTCGTCCGGCCCGTCGCCGGCGTACGGGTCCACCCCGGTGAGGTTGGACAGGTAGCTGAGCGCCAGCAGCTTCGGCGTGAGCGGCACGCGTGGCAGTCCGGCACGGTGCGAGGCCAGCTCCGCGAGCGTGACGTCGCCGATCTCCGCCTGTCCGAACCCGGCATCGGGCAGCAGCTCGCGCACCTTCGTGTCGGCCGGCAGCTTCAGGTCGGCCAGCAGCATGCCGGTCATGGCCTTGGTCACGGAGCCGATCTCGAAGGGCGTGCTCGCCGTCACGGGTGCGGAGTCCGGCCCGCCGGTGACCCCGACGCCCGCCAGCCGGACCGCGCCCTTGTCGATGAGCGCCACCGCGAGCCCTCGATAGGCGCCGCCGTCCGCGGCCTGCCGGACCGCGCGGGCCAGCTCCGCGTCGCCGGTGGTCTCCGGCCCGAGCGACGGGGTCCGGGGCGAGACGAGCAGGGCCAGCGCGCTCGCCGCGATCACGGTGGCCAGAGCCCACCACTTGCCGGCGATCGCCGACTTGCGCGGAACCCGTGAGGTCAGCATGGGACAAGCCCGGCTCGGATGCGCGCCGACGGACTGGTCACCTGAATAGTGGCCATCATTCGCGGGGGTCTCCTCGGCCGACATGTCATTCTGCCCCGAGCCTACCCGGCGTTCTCCGGTTCATGTCGGCGACATTTCCTGGGCCCTGGCGAAACGCCGGCCGGCGTGCCAGCCTTATGACGTGTCATTATCCCGCCGAGCATTTGTAACGCTGAGTTTGCTCGGGACGGCAGGGTGCGTGGGCGGGCCACCGAATACGCACCGGCTGAGGTTGGTGACAGGGACGGCGGGCGGACTGTACGAGACATTGGGAAACCGGTTCGCCGCCGAACTCACCCGTAACGGATTACCGACCTCGCCGATCCCGAGCCCGGGCAGCATCGAGAACCTGACCAGCCTCGCCGAGAACCGGGCCGACCTCGGGCTCGCCCTGGCAGACAGCGCCGACTTCTTCGTGCGCGAGCAGCACCGCCAGGTCTCGGCCGTGGCCAGGATGTACATGAACTACGTGCATCTGGTCGTCATGGTCTCCTCGCCCATCACCACCGCGCGCGACCTGTCGGGCAAGCGGGTCTCCGTCGGGCTCGAGGGCTCCGGGACCCACCTCACCGCGCTCAGGGTGCTGCAGGTCCTGCACCTGAAGGTCACTGAGAGCCCCCTGGGCCTGGACGAATCGCTCGACGCCCTGGAGTCGGGGGCGATCGACGGGCTGTTCTGGTCGGGCGGCGTTCCCACCCCCGCCTTGACCACCCGCCCCCACCTGCGCCTGGTGCCCCTGGACGACGTGGTCGTCCTGCTGCGCCGGAGGTACGGCTCCATCTACGAGCTGGCCCTGGTGCCCACCGGCGTGTACGGCGCGGCGCAGCCGGTCCAGACCGTGGGCACGCCGAGCTACCTGGTCAGCCGCCTCGGGCTGCCGGCGGACGTCGTCTTCGACGTGACCAGGGTCCTGTTCGAGAGCCGCGACAAGCTGGGCGCGCCGAACGCGCCGGGCATGGTCCTCGACAAGCGGTACGCGATCGACACCGGAGCGGTGCCGCTGCACGAGGGCGCCGCTCGCTACTACCGCTCCGACTACGGCTGAGTGAGTCACTGGCTCCGCTACGACTGGGAGAACTCCACGATCAGGCCGTGCGGCTCGGCGGGCGACAGCCGCAGCGTGCCGCCGCTCAACCGGGCCAGCTCCGCGGCGATCGCCAGCCCGAGCCCGCTGCCCGGGACGTTGACGTGCTCCGGCGATCGCCAGAACCGGCCCAGCGCCTCCTCGCATTCCTTGGCGGTGAGCCCCGGCCCGTCGTCCTGGATGCGGAGCGTGCTGTCGGTCAGCGTCACCCACACGTGGCCGCCCGCCGGGACGAACTTGTGCGCGTTGTCCAGCGCGATGTCGGCGATCCTGATGATGACCTCGGGTCCCGTCCGGGACGCGGGCAGGTCGGCGATGAGGCTGATCTCCTCGGCCGCGTACACCTCGCGCCACGTCCTCAGCCGGGAGGCGAGCTGGGCGGCCACGTCGATCTTCTGGGCCACGCCGACCGCCTCGGTCCTGGCCAGCGCCAGCAGGTCGTCAACGAGCTGCGTCAGCCGCGACGCCTCGGCGAGCGCTTCGTCGTACTCCTCTCTGCCCGCCGGCTCCAGGTACGGTTCAAGATTCTCGATCCGCAGGATCAGCCCGGTCAGCGGGGTACGCAGCTCGTGCGAGGCGTCGGCCACGAACGCCCGCTGCCGCTCCATCGCGGTGGCGACCGCGCAAGCCATCGAGTTGAAGCGTTCCTGCAGCTCACGCAGTTCAGAAGGGCCGGTTTCCAGCACGGCGCGCGCGGTGAGCCGGCCCTCGGCGATCGCTTGCGTCATCCGGTCGAGCTCGATCACCGGGCGCATGATCCACCGGGTGAGCCGTCTGGCGGCCAGCACGCCGTACCCGAGCAAGATGAGCGCGGCCAGGGCGAGGATGCCCCACACCACGCCCACGTCATGCATGGCCTGCCTGGCGGGGGCCCGCAGGAGCACGACGCCGGACAACTGGGAGCCGCCGCCGACCGGTTCGGCGACGAGCACGGTGCTCGGGCCGAAGGGGGTGATGGAGGGCAGGCTCTCGGTGATCCTCCCGGACAGGGCTATCCTGACCGCCTCGCGGTCATCGGCGTTCATGGCGCCGGCCCTGGCCAGGACGTTACTCTCGCGGTCGAGGACCTCGACGGCGGCGCCGTACAGGTCGGCGTAGCGGCTGACCTCCTCGATCAGGACCGTTCGGTCGTTCTGGCGGATGGCGGAGTCGGCCAGCTCGGTGATGCGGTGGGTGTCGGCCCGCCGGTCAAGGAGGAGCCGGTTGGTGCGGTGGGTGGAGTAGGCGAGCCCGAGCGGCACAGCCAGCGACGCGATCATGAGAACGATCAGGGTCGTGTAGGTACCGACCAGCCTGTTTCTCACGGCACGCCCAGGCGGTACCCGGTACCACGCAGCGTCTCCACAAGCTCGGGGCGGCCGGTCTTGGCGCGCAGGCCCGCCACGTGCACGTCGAGTGAGCGCGAGGCCGACAGGAACGGGTCGCCCCACACCTCGTCGAGGATCTCTTCGCGGCTGCGCACCACGCCGGGCTGGCGGGCCAGCACCGCCAGCACCTCGAACTCCCGCCGGGTGAGCGAGATCGGCTCGCCTGCCACGCTCACCCGCCGGGCGGCCAGGTCGATGCGTACGTCGCCGACCTCGACCACCTGGTCGCCCGGCGGCAGCGGGCGGGTGCCGCGCCGGACGACCGCTTCCATGCGGGCCAGCAACTCGGCGGTGCGGAACGGTTTGACCAGATAATCGTCGGCTCCGCCGCGCAGGCCGCGCAGGACGTCGCGCTCCCCCGCGCGGGCGGTGAGCACGATGACCGGGACGGCCGACACACGGCGCAGCCGCCGCAGGACCTCCATGCCGTCTACGTCTGGCAGGCCCAGGTCCAGGAGGACGAAGTCGCTTTCACCCGCGAGCCGGAGACTGCCGGCGGCACGGGCAACGCGTTGGACGACGTTGCCGTGCCGTTGAAGTGCGCTGGTCAGCGCGGCGGCTAACCGATCATCGTCTTCTACGAGGAGAACACGCACGAATTCAGTTAAGCACGAGCCGCAAATTCCTTTGAGGCTTTTTCCTGACGCGAGAGCGGCACGTCGCGCGTTTCCCGCATCGTGAGATAGACGAGCAGGGAGACCGCCGCGCAGCCGGCCACGTACCAGTAGAAACCGGACTCCATGCCCTTGTCCTTGAACCACAGGCCCACGTATTCGGCGGTGCCGCCGAACAGGGCGTTGGCGATCGCGTACGGCAGCGCCACCCCGAGCGCGCGGATGTGGGTGGGGAACAGTTCGGCCTTCACCACCGCGTTGATGGAGGTGTAGCCGGTGATGATGAGCAGCCCGGCGAGGGTGAGCAGGAAAGCCTGGACGAAGCCTGAGACGTGCGACAGGGCGGTCATCAACGGCACCGTGCCCACGGTGGAGCCGATGCCGAAGGTGATCAGCAGCGGGCGGCGGCCGATGCGGTCGGACAGGGCTCCGGCCAGCGGCTGCAGGCACATGAAGACGAACAACGCGGAGAAGCTCACCAGGGAGGCGGTCTCCTTGGCCAGGCCGGCGGTGTTGACCAGGTACTTGGTCATGTAGGTGGTGTAGGTGTAGTACGCCACGGTGCCGCCCATCGTCAGGGCGATGACCAGCAGCGCCGCCTTCTTGTGCTGGAGCAGCCCCTTGACCGTGCCGCGTTCGTGCCTGACTCCGACCTCCTCCTCCTCGCCGTACGCCTCGGTCTCCGCCAGGCTGCGGCGCAGGAAGAGCACCACGGCCGCGCCCAGCGCGCCGACGATGAACGGGATGCGCCAGCCGTAGGACTTCAGCGCCTCCTCCGACAGCGAGTTCTGGAGGATGATCTGCAGGCCGAGGCCGACGAGTTGGCCGGCTGTCATGGAGACGTACTGGAAGCTGGAGGCGAAGCCGCGCCGGCCGCGCGGGGTGACCTCGGTCAGGTACGTGGCGCTGGCCGAGTACTCGCCGCCGACCGAGAGCCCCTGGAGCAGGCGGGCCAACAGGAGCACGACCGCGCCGAAGTAGCCGACGGAGTCGTACGTGGGCGCGATGGCGATGAGCAGGGCGCTGCCCGACATCAGGGTGACGGTGAGCGTGAGCGCCGCCTTGCGGCCGTTCCGGTCGGCGAAACGGCCGAGCAGCCAGCCGCCGACGGGCCGCATGAAGAAGCCCACCGCGAAAATGCCGGCGGTGTTGAGCAGCTGCGCAGTGGTATTTCCCTTGGGGAAGAAGGACGCCGCGAAGTACACGGCGAAGCTACTGTAGACAAACCAGTCATACCATTCGACCAGGTTTCCGATAGAGCCGCCGATTACGGCCTTCCACGGCGTCGTACGTGCCACTGTGCGCAAAGTGAACCTCCTGGGGGCTCGAGGGGAGATCGAGATTCCCCGGAGGTTTTAGCCCTGGGCAAGAGGTGAGAACCCAGATCTAACATACCTTTAACGCTCGTCGGCTCGCCGCGTGGAATGTAGCCATCCGCCCTGGCCGAATGCGCTACCAGAACGGCGATACCGCCATTTCGGTCGTGCTCCTAGCGTGAGGAGTCGACCGGGGCGAGGAGCCCTCCAGTGATGAGCTTCCATACCGCTTCCGCGGCCGTGGCGGGCGAGAGCTTCTCGAGGATGATGTCCTCGCGCAGGCTCCCCAGCACCTTGATGATGATCCGCGCGTGCAGCTCCGGGTCGATGTCGGGACGGAAGGCGCCATGAGTCACCCCGCCCCGCAGGATCTCCACGAGAGGCGCCTGCAGCCGCTCCACGTGCTCGCGGAAGGACGACAGGGCCGCGGCGGACAGGTCGGCCTGGTCGATGGTGGACCAGCTCAGCCGGTGCCGTTGCCCGGCGAACAGGTCGAGCTGGGTGTCGACGTAGCCGCGCAGGCGCTGCAGGGGGTCCCCGGTCTGCTCGCAGATCGCCTCCAGCCGGCGGCTGCACTCCTTGACCTCACGTTCGACGTGGGCGAGCAGAGCGTGCTCGATGCTCGGGAAGTACTTGTAGACCGTGGCGCGTCCCACGCCGGCCCGCTGGGCGAGCGCGGACATGGAGGACTTGACGGCGCCCTGCTCTGCCACGAGATCGATCGCGGCGTCGATGATCCGCTCCCGGTAGCGGGAGCGGTGCTCGTCGAGCGCGTCGTCCCAATCCATCCCCATCATCCCCCAATGCAGTGTGTATTGACACTAGTCAAAGTGTCTACGAGAATTGCCGACGATCCCAGACAAGCGAATGCCCAGGCTCAAGGAGAGTTTGGCATGGTTGCCTCACAATTAACCCATTCTGGTGAGCACACGGCCATACGCTGTGAGGGCCTGAAACGGCGGTTCGGCTCGACCTGGGCCGTCGCGGGCGTCCACCTCACCGTACCCGCCGGACAGATCTACGCCTTCCTCGGTCCCAACGGCGCCGGGAAGTCGACCACCGTCAGGATGTTGTGCACGCTGCTCGCTCCCACGGAGGGCCGGGCGGTCGTGGGCGGCCACGACGTGGTGGCGGACCCGCTCCAGGTGCGCCTGCGCATCGGCGTGGCGCTGCAGTCGACGGCGCTCGACGACACCCAGACCGGCCTCGAGTCGTTGTGGTGCCAGGGCCGCTTCTACGGCATGCGCAGGCAGGAGATCGCCCGCCGCGTGGCCGAGTTGCGCGACCTGATCGCCCTGGACGACGCGCTGGACAGGCGCGTGAACACCTACTCCGGCGGTATGCGCCGCCGCCTGGACCTGGCCATGGCCCTGGTCCACAATCCGGAGATCGTCTTTCTCGACGAGCCGACCACCGGCCTCGACCCGGTGAGCAGGATGCGGCTGTGGGAAGAGGTGCGGCGGCTCAACCGCGAGCACGGCACCACCATCTTCCTCACCACCCAGTACCTGGAGGAGGCCGACCAGCTCGCCGACCGCATCGGCATCATCGACCAGGGCGTCATCGTCGCCGACGGCACCGCCGAGGAGCTGAAGAGCGGAGTGGGCCAGGACCTTGTCGTGGCCCAGGTCAGCGGGGACCTCGCGGCCGCGCACCGGGCGCTGGCCGACGAGCCGCTGACGCGTTTCGTCGAGGTGCTCGACAACGAGATCAGCGTCAGCGTGGACGACGGGCCGGCGGCGCTGAGCGTCGTCGCGCTCACCCTGGCCAAGGTCCCGGACGTGGACGTCCACGCGATCACCCTGCGCCGGCCCACGCTCGACGACGTCTTCCTGTCCTTCACCGGGCATCACATGCCCGCGCAGCAGGTTTGAAAGGGAGAGCCATGACGGAGACCGCGGTGGCGGGGCGCCACCCGAACGAACTGCTCGCGCGTCCCGCGGGCTTCACGCGGGACCTGGCCAGCGTGGCCGCGCGCTCACTGCGCCAGGTCCGCAGGACCCCGGAGAACCTGGTGCAGCCGGTGGTCATCTCGCTGTTCTTCTTCCTCATCTTCGTCGGCGCGCTGGAAGGGGTGGCGCGGGCCGGCGGCATGACCGACTTCCGCGCCTTCCAGCTCCCGGTGGCCACCATCTTCGCCGTAACCGGCGTCACCAGGGCGCCCGCGCTGGTCAGCGACATCACGTCCGGTTACTTCGACCGCATGCTGGTCACGCCGACCAACCGGCTGGCCATGCTGCTCGGGCTGATGGTCTCCGACCTGGTGGTCGCGGTGCTGCTGACGTTCCCGGTGCTGATCGTGGGCTTCATCACCGGCGTGCGGTTCGTCACCGGGCCGCTGGGGCTGGTGGCGTTCGTGCTGACGGCGGCGCTGTGGGGGCTGGTCTACGCGGGGTTCTCGTACGCGATCGCCCTGCGGACGGGCAACGCGACCGTGGTCGCCCAGAGCACGATGCTCTTCTTCCCCTTCGTCTTCCTGACCAGCTCCCTGATGCCGGAGGAGCAGCTCAGCGGCTGGCTGTCGGCGGTGTCGACCGTCAACCCCGTCACCTACCTGCTGCAGGCGCTGCGCTCCTACATCTCGGGAGGCTGGGACGCGGGGGCTGCCCTGAGCGGGCTGGGCGCGATCGCCGTGGTCGGGCTCGTGGCCATCCCGCTCGCCCTGGCGGCGCTGCGGGGGCGTACCTCCAGGTCGTGAGGCGGTGCACCGTGATCGGCAGCGCCGCGCCACAGGCGCAGCAGCGGCCCGGCCATGAGCGTGGTGGCCAGCGCCATCACCACCATGGCGGTGAACATGCGGCTGTCCACGACCCTCATGGACAGGCCCACGTTCAGGATGACGAGCTCGGTGAGGCCCCGCGCGTTCAGCAGCACGCCGAGCGTGGCCGCCTCCCGGGCCGGCATCCCGGTGAGGCGGGCCGCCCCGCCCGCGCCGGCGAACTTGCCGATGCACGCCACCGCGGTCGCCCCGACCACCATGACGAACCCCTGTGCGCCCAGACCGGGCAGGTCCACCGACAGGCCGGTCACCATGAAGAAGATCGGCAGCAGCGGCTTGCCGCACGCGTCGATGAGCTTGGGTGCCTCCGGCGCCAGGGCCTCGATACGGTCGCGCGGCAGGATCGCGCCGAAGGCGAACGCGCCGAAGATCGCATGCAGACCGATCGCCTCGGTGGCCCAGGCGCACAGCAGCAGCCCGACGATCAGCAGCGCGTGCACCCCGGCGGGGCTGACCGGCCGATGCCGGCCCGGCGCCAGCAGCGTGGCCAGCCCCGGCCGTACGACATAGCACAGCACCAGCGTCAACGCCGCCACCGCGACCAGCGTCAGCGCGAGCGGGCCAGGGCCGGTGGCGCTGGAGATCAGCACCAGCCCGGCCAGCAGGCACCAGGCGATCACGTCCTGCATGGCCGCGCAGTCCAGCGCCATGTTCCCCACCCGCTCGCGCTGCAGCCCTCGCTCGACCACGATCCGTGCCAGCACGGGGAACGCGGTGATGGACATGGCCACGCCCAGGAACAGCACCGACGGCAGCATCCGCCCGTCCCGCAGTTGCGGCTTGTCGAACCACGGGTACAGCAGGGCCGCCATCCCCGCCCCCAGCGCGAACGGCAGCGCCACCGACCCGGCGCAGACCGCCGTGATCTGCCTCTTGGCCTGCTTGAGGTGCGCGAAGTCCAACCGGTACCCGACCCCGAACATGAACAGCACCAGCCCGAACTGAGCGCGATCGCCCCGAGCACGCTGCTGCTGGGCGCGCTCGGCGAAGCGGCACCCATCGACATGACCATGCGCTCTCCACCCTTCGACTGCGTGTTCGTCCCGCCCCCTCGATCAGCACGGGGCCACCGGCGTCACGCTAGGTGGGGCGGCCTTCGCCGGGCGATCCTCGGCCGCCCGCTCCGATCGGCGCGGCCGATCGGGTAGACCGAGCGCCGCACATCCCTCCACCCCTGCCTTGACCTGCCGAAACTCCCTGTTACCTCGCCAATGGGCATGCCCGTTGAGCCACCCCACGTGGCCTTACCCGCCCGGCGGAAGCGGCCAAATATGGCAGGCGACAACACAGGTGGAAGGTGAGGTACGGGGATGTCCTACGCCGATGTCGCTCCGCGGACGGAGTTCGCCACGATCGTGGACCTGCTGCGGGACAATGCCCAGCGCGACCCCGGTCGCCTCGCCGTCCGGTTCGTCTCGCGTGCGCAGGGCGCCGGGGGCTCGCTGAGCCGCGGCGCGCTCGACGCGTACGCCCTCGCCTACGCCGCCCGCCTGGCCGAGGTGACCACGCGCGGTGACCGGGTGCTCGTGCTGGTCCCGCCCGGGCTGGACTACGTGGCGGCGATCTTCGGCTGCTTCTACGCCGGAGTGTGCGCCGTGCCGTTCCCCGGGCCGGAACCCGGGTACCCCGCCGATCTGAAGTCGGCCGCCTTCACCGGCCCCGGCCGGGACGCGGGCGTCGCGGCGATCGTGGTCGCCGCCGAGCATCTGGAGTCGCTGCGCGAGCTGTGGAGGGCCGCCGGGGGCCGCCCGGTCGCCTGGATCGTCGCAGAGACCGTGGCGCCTGCGGACGGCGACGGCTGGACGCCCGGCCGCGTGGACGGCTTCGACCTGGCGCTGCTGCAGTACACCTCCGGCTCGACCGGCGATCCCAAGGGCGTCATGGTCTCCCACGCCAACCTCATGGCGGAGCTGACCACCTTCCGCGCCGGCACGCGGATGCCCGACGGCGCCAACACCGTCTCCTGGATTCCCGTGCACCACGCGCTCGGCCTGGCAGGGCATCTCCTGCTGGCTCAGCTCACCGGCGGCTTGGCCGTGTTCATGCCGCCGCAGGACGTCGTCGGCCGGCCGCTCACCTGGCTGCGGGAGATCTCCCAGGTGGACGGGCCCGTGCTGAGCGCAGCCCCCAACTTCATGTACGAGCGCTGCGTCACCGCGTTCGACCCGGCCGAGTGCGAAGGGCTGGACCTCAGCGGCTGGCGCTGCGCGATCAGCGGCGCGGAACGCATCCGCCCGGACACGGTCGAGCGGTTCTGCCGCACCTACGAGGGCTACGGATTCTCCCGGTCGGCCATGTTCACCGTCTTCGGGCTCACCGAGACGATGCTGATGGTCAGCGGCGGCTACGGGATCCGCACGTTCGAGGTCGACGCCGCCGAACTGGAGCAGGGCACCGCCTGCGTCCCACCCGAGCCCAGGTCTGGGCTGCGTGTCCAGGCGTTCACCGGCGTGGGCCGGCCCGCCCCCGGTGTCCGCATGGCCGTCACCGACCCTCGTACGCGGGCCGAGTTGCCGGAGAACCAGGTCGGCGAGGTGTGGGTCAGAGGGCCGGTGGTGACGCGCGGCTACTGGCGGCGTACGGAGGCCACCCAAGAGACCTTCCACGCCTACCACGACACCGGCGAGGGCCCCTTCCTGCGCACCGGCGACCTGGGGTTCGTCCGCGACGGCCAGCTCGTGATCTGCGGCCGGCTGAAGGAACTGATCATCATCCGCGGGCGCAACATCCATCCCCAGGACGTCGAGGCCGCCAGCCAGGGCACCTCCCCCGAGCTGGCGTCCGCTCCCGCCGCGGCCTTCGCCGTGGACGACGGCGAGGAGGAGCGGCTGGTCATCGTGCAGGCGCTGCCGGAGGGCGTCACCATCGAGCCCGCGTGGGTCTCCGAGCGCATCCGTCGCGCCGTCGCCCGCGCCCACGAGGTCGAACCGTCCGACATCGTGCTGGTCCGCCCGTCCGACATCCCCGTCACCGGCACCGGCAAGATCCGCCGCGGTGAGGTGCGCCGCCGCTACCTGGACGGCGAGCTGCGCCGCATCACCGCCTCCGCCGACCGCGACGCCCCCACGCTCAGGGTCACCGCCAAGGCCCGCATCCGGAGCCACGTGGCCGCCGCCCTGCTGGTCGAGGAGGACCGGCTGCCCGGCGACGAGTCCCTGGCCGCCCTCGGCGTGGACTCGCTGCGCGCCCTCGAACTGCACGCCGCGCTCGAACGCGACTTCCGCGTCGAGATCCCGCTGCGTGAGTTCCTGACTGCCACCATCGACGCGCTCGCCGCCCGCGTCTCCGACACCGTTGAGGAGAACATCCTGCGGCAGGCTCCCGTCCAGGAAGCCGTCGAGGAGACCGGCGCCGACGACCGCAACGTGCCCTTCCCGCTCACCGACCTGCAACGCGCCTACCTGGTCGGACGTAGCGGTCCCTACGAGCTCAGCGGCGTGTCCACCCACTACTACGCCGAGTTCGAACAGTCGGACACCGACGTCGACCGCCTGATCGGCGCGCTGCGCCTGCTGGTCGAGCGGCACGAGATGCTGCGCGCCGTCGTCTCCGCGCACGGCGTGCAGTGGGTGCTGCCCCGGCTCGCCACGCTCCCCGTCCGCCACATGGACCTGACGGACGACCCGGCCGTCGACGACCGGCTCGCCGCGCTCCGAGAGGAGATGTCGCACAAGGTCATGCCCCTTGACGACGGCCCGCTGTGGGAGGTCGTCGTGAGCCGCCTGCCCGGCGACCGTGTCCGCGTGCACGTGGGCATCGACCTGCTGATCGCCGACGTGCGCAGCCTGCAGATCCTCTTCCACGAGTGGGGGGTGCTATACCAGGACGAGCACGCGGAGCTGCCGCCCGCTGAGGTCGGTTTCCGCGACTGCGTGCTCGCGATGGAGCGGGCCAAGCAAGGCCAGGCGTACGAACGGGCCCGCGCGTACTGGACGCAGCGGCTCGACACCCTGCCGGCCGGGCCCGAGCTGCCCGTCCTCCCGCCGGCCGCCCGCGAGGACCGGCCCCGCTTCACCCGTCGGCCCGGCTCGCTCGACGCCGCTCGATGGAGCCAGGTCAGGGAGCGGGCGGCCGAGCACGGGGTGACGCCGTCGGCGGTGCTGCTGGCCGCGTACGCGGTGGTCGTGGGCGCCTGGAGCCGTACGGGGCGGTTCACCCTCAACCTGCCGCTGTTCAACCGCCGCGACCTGCACCCCCACGTCAACGCCGTCATCGGTGACTTCACCTCCGTCACGCTCCTGGAGGTCGACCTGACCCGCGGCGACACCTTCGCCGAGCTGGCCGCGCGCCTGCAGCGGCAGCTCTGGCAGGACCTGGAGCACCGCGAGTACAGCGGCGTGGAGGTCCTGCGCGAGCTGGCCCGCCGGCGCCGCGGCTCCACTCAGGCCCTTGCCCCCGTGGTCTTCGCCAGCGCCCGCGACCAGGGCCCCGACCGCATCGGCCACCTGCCCCACGAGTGGCTGGGCGAGACCGTGTACGCCATCTCGCAGACGCCGCAGGTGTGGCTCGACAACCAGGTCTACGAGAAGGACGGCGAACTGCTCTTCCACTGGGATCACGTGGAGGCGTTGTTCCCGGTGGGTGTGGTGGAGGAGATGTTTGAGGGTTTTTGCGGGGTGTTGTCGGGTTTGGTGGAGGTGGATGCGTGGCGGGTGTTGCCGTCGGTGGTTTCGGAGGGGCAGCGGAGGGTTGTGGCGTCGGTGAATGCCACGGATGGGCCGGTGCCGGAGGGGTTGTTGCAGGACGGGATTGTGGAGTGGGCGTTGCGGGAGCCGGGCCGG